>CAYQMY010000017.1:0-20123 GCA_964418735.1 uncultured Oscillospiraceae bacterium
TCATTGAGCATGGTTTTTCGCCGCTTCTTGCGGGAGTTTTATGCTCTCGGGGTCTGAAGACGCCTGAGCTTGCGAGACAATTTCTTAGAAGCGGCACGGAATCCCTGTATGACCCATTCCTGATTAAAGATATGGACAGGGCGGTAACGAGGCTAAAAAAAGCTATAGACAGCAAGGAGAAGGTTGCGGTCTACGGCGACTATGACGTGGATGGAGTTACCTCGACATGTCTGGTATATCAGTATCTTACCTCCAAGGGCGTCCCCTGCATAATACATATACCCGACCGGCTTGACGAGGGCTACGGCGTAAACGAAACGGCAATAAGGAACATTGCCGCAAGCGGAGTGACGCTTATTGTGACCGTCGACTGCGGCATAACCGCAGTTAAGGAAACCGCGCTCGCTAAGACACTGGGTGTAGATACCATTATCACCGACCACCACGAATGCTCGGGTGCGCTTCCCGATGCCGAAGCGGTTATCGATCCCAGAAGGTCCGACTGCGGCTATCCTTTTCCTTTCCTTGCCGGTGTGGGAGTTGCATTTAAGCTGATTTCCGCTATTGAAGGCAGAGAGGGAACAGAGCAGCTACTTGAAACCTACGGGGATCTCGTTGCGCTAGGAACGCTTGCGGACGTTATGCCTGTAATGGACGAAAACCGCGTCCTTATACGCTGCGGAATGGACATTATTCGCAGCGGAAAGCGCGACGGACTTGCAAGCCTTGTCGAGGCTTCGGGCGGAGATATAAAAAAGCTTGCTCCCGACAAAATAGGCTATACGATTGCGCCGAGATTAAACGCAGCCGGACGAATGGGGAAGGCAAGAAGCGCATTTCTTCTCCTCTGCGCGAGCGGGAAAGAAAGCTCTGACACTATAGCCCGCGAGCTTTGCGAGCTTAACCGAGACAGGCAGCAGCTTGAAGCCGGAATACTTGCCGACGCGCTGTCTATGCTCAAGGAGCAGCCTGTAGGGCTTCCGATAATTCTTGGTTCCGAAGCCTGGCATCAGGGTGTTGCCGGAATCGTAGCCTCCCGAATCAGCGAAAGGTTTTTCGTCCCAGCTATCATCGTCTGCTTTGACGGGGAAGAGGGGCATGGCTCCTGCAGGAGCTTCGGCGGCTTTGACCTGTTTTCGGCACTAGACGCATCTAAGGAGCTGCTGGTGGGCTTCGGCGGTCATACTCTTGCCGCGGGGCTTACGGTAAAAAGAGACAACTTTGACGCCTTCAGACGCCGTTTCTGGCAATATTATCTGATGAACACAGACAGCAGATATGTGCCGACGATGGACATCAACTTCGAAATTGAGGAAGCAAGGGTGCTTAACACCAAAAACGTAGAGGAGCTTTCTGTGCTTGAGCCCTGGGGAAACGGCAACCCCCAGCCGCTGTTCTGCATCAGGGACGCGGTCATCGAGCAGATGACGCTTATCGGCGAAGGAAAGCACATCAAGATGCGCGCCTCAAAAAACGGCTGTATGCTTGACTGCGTGTTCTTTGCAAAGACCGTCTACGATCTGGCGCTTAAGCAGGGCGATAAGGCTGACCTCGCTTTCTTCCCGCAGATAAACGAATTTCGCGGCAACCGCAGCGTGCAGCTGCTACTGCGCGAGGCAAAGCCCTGCGAGGAATACAAAAGACAGCGCGACGAGGAGATGGACCTAGTACACCGTTTCGACAGCCAGCTTACAAAAGATGAAAAAAAGCTGTTTTTGCCTGACCGGCGCAATTTTGTTGATGTTTGGCATACAATAGAGAGGCTTTCGGAGAAGCTTTCCCGCTTCGGCGGCGATCTGCGCGGCGTACTGTACGGAATAGGAGCGATGCTCCCGTCGACGCCCGTACTGAAAATATACGCCTGCCTGCGTATATTTGCCGAAATGGGGCTTATTTCGATTATACAAAACGGCAGCGAAATTGATATAATAGTACATAGCGGCAATAAGCGCACCGATTTGAACGCATCAAGGATACATAAGAAGCTGCGTTCATGAAAACACGGGTTGCGACTAAGCCTGAAAGGAGGCGGTATAATGGATAAAATAATAGAAGCCTATGAGCACCTTGAGAAGAAAGTTTTAAATTACAACCCCGCGCTTAATGTCCAGAGGCTTCGCTCCGCCTTCGAATTTGCGGAAAACGCCCACCGCACACAGACGCGGAAGGACGGCTCGCCCTATATAACTCATCCCATCGCCGCGGCAGAGATCGTCGCGGACATGGGTCTTGACGAGGACTCCGTTATAGCCTGTCTTCTGCACGATGTTGTAGAGGACACAAGCGTCGTTTACGACGAAATTGCGAAAAGGTTCGGGGCATCGGTCGCAAATCTTGTAGACGGAGTTACAAAGCTCACCCGAGTCGTTTATACGACGAAGGAAGAAGAGCAGATGGAGAACCTTCGCAAGATGCTGATGGCGATGGCGAAGGATATCAGGGTTATCCTTATTAAAATTGCGGACCGTCTGCACAATATGCGCACCATGGAATACCACGCGGAGAAAAAACGCCGCGAAAAGGCGCTTGAAACGATGGAGATTTACTCTCCCATCGCGCACCGCCTCGGTATGCAGAAAATAAAATGGGAGCTTGAGGATCTTTCGCTGCTATATCTTGATCCGGTGGGCTACAGGGAGATAACCGAGGCCCTCGAAAGCCGTCAGGAAACTCTAGACAGCTTTATGCAGAGCATACAGGAGCGTATAAGCGAGCGCCTTGAGGAATATGGAATAAAATCCAAGGTCTATGGGCGCATCAAGCACATTTACAGCATATACAGGAAGATGTACAGCCAGAACAAGGAGCTGAGCGAGGTTTTTGACCTTTGCGCGTTCCGCGTTATTGTGGATTCAATAGCCGATTGCTATAATGTTCTTGGGCACATACACGACCTGTTTAAGCCGGTGCTCGGCAGGTTTAAGGACTATATCGGCACACCGAAGCCGAATATGTACCAGAGCCTTCACACAACCGTAATCGGCACAGAGGGCATTCCCTTCGAGGTGCAGATACGCACCTGGGAAATGCACCACACGGCAGAATACGGTATAGCCGCGCACTGGAAGTACAAGGAGGGCATAGATAAGCACGGCGACGAGGAGAAGTTTGCCTGGGTGCGCAGCCTTCTTGAGGCTCAGCAGGACACCGATATGATGGACTTCGTTCACGAGCTTAAGATAAACATGTTTGCCGACGAGGTTTTCGTGTTCACTCCCAGCGGCGACGTAATAAACCTGCCCGCCGGAGCTACTCCAATAGACTTTGCCTATAGCATCCACTCGGCGGTAGGCAACCGCATGACGGGTGCGAAGGTTAACGGGCGAATGGTGCCTTACGATACCGAGCTTCAAAACGGTGACATAGTTGAGGTAATCACCTCCGGAGCGTCAAAGGGCCCAAGCCGCGACTGGCTGAATATAGCCAAGAGCAGCGAGGCCAGAAGCAAGATAAAGCAGTGGCTAAAAAAGGAAAAGCGCGAGGAAAATATTGTCCACGGAAGAGCTGCTTTTGAGTCGGAGATGCGCCGCAACAACCTCATGGTGACCTTTACGGAGCGCGAGGAGGACATACTTCCTATTATTTTGAAGAAGCTGTCCTTTACAACGCTCGACGATATGTACGCCGCGATCGGATTCGGCGGAATGACGGCAACGAGAGCCGTGAACCGTATAAGAGACGAGCTTATTCGTGCGGCAAAGCCCTCCCATGACAAGCTGCTGCTCGACAGAATAAACAATCAGCCTATTGACGTACCTCAAAAGGTCGGCAAGGCGTCCAACGGTATAATAGTGGAGGGCGTTGAAAACTGTCTTGTAAAGTTCTCCCGCTGCTGCGCTCCCGTTCCGGGCGATGACATAGTAGGATTTATTACAAAGGGCTACGGAGTGTCCGTTCACCGCAGCGATTGCCCAAACTACCTCAACTCAAAGGCAAGACCGGAGGAGGCGGGCAGATGGATACCCGTCTCATGGGCAAATTCCGGAAAAGAGGCTTATCAGACAGTGCTTTCCCTTACCGCCAAGGATAGGGATCGTCTGGTTATCGATATCGCGACGACGCTCGCGGCAATCAAAGCGAAGGTCAGGGCGCTTTCGGTCAGGGAGATCGAGGGCGGGCTTGCCGTAGCGCAGATATCCATGGAGGTCGGAAGCCGCGACGAGCTGAGATTTGCCATAAATAAGCTTTCCGCGATACCGGGCGTAAGCGAAGTGCGGCGCGGCGGAGTATAACTAAGGTAACCACTGATTAACCCGACATTACCATCTTGGCGGGTCTAGCCCCCCCACTCATCGTTAAAAAAGCTTGAAATAAAGCAATTATTCCTGCGCTTTTTTGCCTCGATTGAGGCTGCTATCCCCACCAATCCGGCAACGCCGGATTAAATCAGTGGTTACCTAAGGAGATAAACATGCGTGCGGTTGTAACCAGAGTAAAGTCTGCCTCCGTGACCATAGACGGAAAAGTAAAGGGCAGCATAGACCAAGGCTTTCTGATTCTTCTAGGCATAAAAATCGGCGATACCGAGGCGGAGGTCGTAAAGCTTGCCGACAAGATAACAGGGCTTCGCGTTTTTGAGGATTCCTGCGGCAAAATGAACCTCAGCCTATCCGATGTTAAGGGAAAGCTGCTGATAATTTCACAGTTTACGCTTTACGGAAACTGCAAAAAGGGCCGCCGCCCCGAGTTTCTGTCCGCGGCACGCCCCGAAACCGCGACTGCGCTTTACGAGCTTTTTATAAGCGAGTGCAGAAGGCTGGGATTTGAGGCCGAAACAGGCGAGTTCGGCGCCGACATGCAGGTTTTTTCGCAGAACGACGGGCCTGTGACGCTTATTCTCGACACAGAAGCTCTGTAAATCAAGTTGCACTGAAAGGAAAAAAATATGCTTATTAAATCATTCGAACTCGGACAGCTTATAACGAACTGCTATATCGTCACAGACGAGAACACGCTTGAATGCGCCATAATCGATCCCGGCGCTCATGCGTCGGTTATACTCAACTATCTTGAGGAAAATAAGCTCAAGGCTAAGGCGATTTTAATTACCCACGGACACTTCGACCATACAACGGCTGCGGAAAATGTCAGTAAGGGCACGGGCGCGCCGATTTATGTAAACCAAAAGGACTGCATGCGCGGCGAACACAGCTCGATGCATTACAGAGCGCCCGAGGGAGTTAAGTATTACGCCGAGGGCGACGAAATCAATATTTCCGGCCTTAAGTTCAAGGTGCTGGAGACCCCGGGACATTCGCCCGGCTCAGTTACGCTTATGTGCGAGGACGCACTATTTACCGGCGACACACTTTTTCAGGACAGCTGCGGCAGAACCGATCTCGAGGGCGGCAATATGCAAACGCTGCTCGCTTCCCTAAAAAAGCTTTATAACCTTGAAGGTGACTTTGACGTATATCCCGGTCACGCGGGTTCAACCACCCTTGAAAGGGAGAGGCGCTTTAATTACTACATGCAGCGCGCAATCGAGGAGTAGGATGAAACTCTGCCTTTCAGGACATGAATATAAATATGCCGTTGAGCAGATTTTTCTGATGTTTTTTCCTTCGGAGAAGCCTTCTTACGTCGAAGAATTTCCGGAAAACGAGGACTGCTCGTACATCGAGCTTACAAATTCGGGCGACAGATATGCTGCTTACAGCAAGGTTTCCCTCGGCGGCAAGCTTTTTGAGGCCGAAACGCACACCGTTACAGAGCAGAGCGACGAGCTGAAGTTCCACCGGGAGCTCCAGAAGTGCCTCAAGCTTTCTTATTACACTGCCGTAAAGGCGGCAACAGGCGTGGAGGCTCCGTGGGGCGCCGTTACCGGAATCAGACCCGTTAAAATTCCCACAAAGCTGATTGAAAGCGGACTAAGCGAGGAAGAGGCTGAAAGGGTTCTCCGCGAGGAATACTTCGTTTCGCCCGAAAAGGCGCGGCTTGCGGTCGAGACCGCGGAAATGTCGCTCGCTGCGAAGAAATCACTTCAAAAGGGCGATATTTCTCTATATATCGGAATCCCATTTTGCCCGACAAGGTGCAGCTATTGCTCCTTTGTCAGCAGCTCGGTAGAGAAGTCCCTGAATCTTTTAGAGCCCTATCTGGAAGCTCTTTTTACGGAAATGGAAGCTGCGGCAAAGCTGATTGAAGAGACTGGGCAGAGAATCGTTTCGATTTATATCGGCGGCGGCACACCGACAACGCTTACGGCTGAAATGCTGGACAGGCTTCTTAAGAAGCTTAATTCCTGCTTTGAGCTTGGGGCTGTCCGGGAATTTACGGTTGAGGCGGGCCGCGCGGACACCGTGGACGAAGAAAAGCTAAGAGCTATTAAAGCCGCTGGAGCCGGGCGTATAAGCATAAATCCGCAGACTATGAACGATAGTGTTCTTAACGTCATTGGAAGAAAGCATACTGAGGCAGATGTCTTAAGAGCCTTTGAAGAAGCCCGCAAAATAGGGTTTGACGCTATTAACGCCGATCTCATCGCTGGACTGCCCACCGACACAGCGCGGGATTTTAAAGACAGCCTAGAAAAGGTTCTCGCGCTCAATCCTGAGAATATTACTGTTCATACCCTAGCGCTAAAAAAAGGCTCGAAGCTTACGGAAAAGGGCTTCCTTCCTTCCGAATCGGAAGTGACAGCAATGCTCGAAACGAGTCAGCGGCTGCTCAGACAAGCGGGCTATAGACCTTATTATCTTTACCGCCAGAAATTTACGGCGGGAAACTTCGAAAACCTCGGCTGGTGCAAGGATGGTAAGGAAAGCCTTTACAATATCTGCATCATGGAGGAGCTTCAAACTATTATTTCGCTCGGCGGCGGAGGCGTTACAAAGCTTGTTGCGCCCAAGTGCGGGAGAATAGAGCGTATTTTTAACGCAAAATATCCATATGAATATATCGCGGGTCTGGATAAGGAGATTAAATCCAAGGAATATTTAAAGGTGTTTCTTGAAAAATATCAGTGAGGTGGAAGAATGCCGGCTTATGATCTGACGGAGATAAACAAGAGAATAAAGGAAGAGCCGCAGGAATTTGTCCGGGAATCGGACGCTCTTTTGCACCGAAGCGTTCATGTGGCGGCTGAAAGCATAAAGCTGCACATGAAAACCTGCCCGATTGTTCTGCTTGCAGGGCCTTCCGGCAGCGGAAAAACGACCTTAGCTAAAATGATAGAGCAGGAGCTTGAGGAGCAGGATGTCAGCACAGTTACGGTTTCAATGGATAACTATTTCAAGACCATGGACCCCGCAACAGCTCCGCGCACTCCCGAGGGCGAGATAGACTTCGAGTCTCCCGACTGCCTTGACATGGAGCTTTTAAACGAACACTTCACGGCTCTTTCAAGAGGAGAGAGGATAAGGATTCCGTTTTTTATATTCTCCAGACAGAGGAGAAGTGCGAGCCAGTTTACTCCACTCAGGCTCCGCGACAACGAGGTCGTTATCTTTGAAGGCATACACGCGCTCAACGATACAATTACGTTGGCACATCCAGAGGCATTTACGCTTTATATCAGCGCAAGCTCCGACTTCTCAAAAGACGGCAAGACGTTTTTCGACAGCAAATGGCTTAGGCTTGTGCGCCGAGTCGTTCGTGATGACAATTTCAGAGGCTCAAGCGCCGAGTTTACGCTGAAGCTGTGGGCAAACGTTCTTCGCGGCGAGGAGCTTTATATTAACCCTTATATCCATAAGGTAAATATCGCGATTGACTCCACGCTGCCCTATGAGGTTTCGCTATTAAAAAGATTTGCCGAGCCCCTTTTCCGCGCGGTTTGCGACAGCGCAGTAGAGAGGGAGCAGGTGGAAGGTATTCTGCAGGCATTCCAGTTTTTTGAGGGTCTGAACTCTTCTTCTGTTGGGCCGCACTCACTTCTTCGCGAATTCATAGGCGGAAGCGCTTATGATACAGATATAAAGGAGGAAAAGTAATGGAGCATGTTATTGTTACCATCAGCAGGGAATTCGGCGCGGGCGGAAGACAGGTGGGCATGAGGCTTGCCGCCGAGCTCGGTATTATGTGCTATGACCGTGCGGTTATAGAGCTTGCAGCGGAAAAAAGCGGAATGAGCCCCGAGTTTATTGAGGGCACCGAAACCAAGTCCCCAAACTTTTTCTACAACATAGCCCAGGCTTCGTTTACTGACTTCACGCCTATCATTACATATGACCTGCTGCAAACCGATAAGGCCTTTTTTGCTCAGGCCGAAGTAATAAGAGAAATCGCTGCAGGTGAAAGTGCGGTAATAATCGGGCGCTGCGCCGACTACATACTCCGAGAAAATCCGAACCTGATAAACGTTTTCCTTTATGGCGAGAAAAACGATAAGCTTCGCCGTCTTACTCAGGAGCTTGGACTGAACCGTGAGGAGGCAAAGGAGCAGATGAAAAGCGTAGACAAGGGCCGCGCAAACTACTATAAAAGCTATACCGGGGCCACATGGGGGGCTCCAGAGAACTATGACCTTAGCATAAATACCTCCCGCACAGGAGTTTCAGGCGCGGTAGCCGCGCTTAAAGGGATGTTCCTTGATAAGCAAAAGGGTGTGGCAAAAAGCGAATAAGCGGTCTTTAGTTTAACTGATAAAAAAATCCGTCCCACAAGCAGCAATGCCTGGGGGACGGATTTACTATTTATGTAGGGATTTACAGAAGCTTTACAGCATTAAAACCGAGCAAGTATCCCAGCAGGCCGAAAATCAGGGAAATTGAAATGTAAGAAATGGCGTTAAGTGTCTTTTTTCCTTGAAATAAATCGAAGCTTTCATACATAAAGGTTGAAAACGTCGTATAGGCACCCAAAAAGCCCTCTCCGAAAAGAAGATAATTGCTTGTTTCAAAAGCAGAGAGCATACCCAACAGCACTGCGCCCGTGACGTTAATAACAAAAGTGCCAATGGGAAATGGGGATTTCTTTTTGGCGTTGATTGCGCCGCCCAGCCAAAACCTCACCGCGGCGCCAAAAGCGCCGCCTATGCCTACCAAAACATAGTTCATTTATTCGCCTGCGCTTTCCGCGCCCGAAACGCTGTCACGGTGCTTGATTTTCCGGACGATATAATCACCGGAAAACGCGGCGGCAAGACCCAAAGCGACAGAGAAAACGACATACAAAGCGGCGGCAAAATAACTTCCGTTCCCCAAAAGGACCACCGTTTCTTTGCATAGCGTAGAAAAGGTTGTAAAGGCCCCGAGGAGACCTGTTGTGACGCCAAGCCGTATATCTCGTGAGAGCGTGCCCTTGCCGGAAACAGCGGTAAATATCGCCGCAAGCAGAAAGCTGCCCGCGATATTGATAATGAGGGTGCTCAGCGGAAAGCCGCCCTGCCGCCAGAGCGGCAGAGTTTTAACAGTATAGCGCAAAACCGCGCCCAGAAAGCCGCCGATAAGTATAAACAAGTATTTTTGCATTCGTTCACTACCTATAATTTGATAAAAACTATTATAGCATAGGGGAGCGATTTAACGCAAGATGGTGAGATTATGTTAACCAAACCGCGTTGGGCATACTCATTTTATCGCGGACTTCATTTTTTTGACGTATTCGCGAACAAAAGGCTCACTGCCGCTTCCGTGCTGCGCGACAATATTGACAATGGCGCTGCCGACGATGACGCCGTCGGAGATTGCGGCCATCTTCGCCGCCTGCTCGGGCGTTGATATGCCAAAGCCGACAGCACAGGGAATGTCGGTAACCTCTTTGACCTTAACAAGCAGTTTGCCGATTTCGATGCTAATCTCGCTCCTCATGCCGGTAACTCCGAGAGAGGAAACGCAGTAGAGGAAGCCCTCGGCTTCCTTTGCTATCATAACGGCTCGGCTGTCCGAGGTTGGAGCTATCATCGATATTAGGTCGATGCCATGTTCCGCGCAGAGAGCTGAAAGCTCCACCTTTTCCTCAAAGGGCATATCCGGGACGATTACGCCCGCAATTCCGCACTCGACACAGCGCTTGAGAAACTTCTCCTTACCGTAGGTAAATATAGGGTTTAGATATGTCATAAAAAGAAGCGGAACGTTAATTTTATGGCTCACATTCTTGACCATATCGAATAGCTTGTCGGTTGTGCAGCCTGAGGCAAGAGCTCTTTCGTCAGCATCCTGAATAACAGGCCCCTCGGCTACGGGATCGGAAAATGGTATGCCTATTTCGATTAAATCTGCGCCCTCCTCGGCCATAGCGAGAATCAGCCTTTCGGTTGTTTCCAAATCAGGGTCTCCGCCAGTCAAAAAGGCCACGAAGGCCTTGCCGTTCGAAAAAGCGTCTTTAATTCTACTCATGTATGTTTACCCCCCTGTAACGAGCGATGGCCGCTACGTCCTTGTCGCCTCGCCCCGAGACGTTGACAACGATGATTTCTTCCTTTCCCATCTGCGGAGCAAGCTTTCGGGCATAGGCCAGAGCGTGGGAGCTCTCGATGGCGGGGATTATGCCCTCCGTCCTTGACAGATACTCGAATGCTTCAACCGCTTCGTCGTCGGTTATAGGAACATAGCTGGCGCGTCCGGTTTCAAAGAGCCTTGCGTGCTCAGGACCGATGCCCGGATAGTCAAGGCCTGCGGAAATCGAATACACTGGCGCAATCTGGCCGTATTCATCCTGGCAGAACAGCGACTTCATTCCGTGGAAGACGCCGACTGTGCCGTTGGCGATAGTCGCGGCGTTTTTCGGGTGGTCTACGCCGAATCCAGCAGCCTCGCAGCCAATTAGCCGGACGGAGGAGTCGTTTATAAATTCATAGAAAGCGCCCATCGCGTTGCTTCCGCCGCCGACGCAGGCGATAACAGCATCGGGAAGCCGCCCCTCCACCTTCTGCACCTGCTCCTTAATCTCTTTACTTATAATCCTCTGAAAATCCCTTACTATAGTCGGAAAGGGGTGCGGGCCCATAACCGAGCCCATAGCGTAGTGTGTATCGCTTATACGGCGAGTCCATTCCCTAAAAGCTTCGTTGACAGCATCCTTAAGCGTCATCGTGCCGCTCATTACCGGGTGCACCGTAGCGCCTAAAAGCTCCATGCGGTAGACGTTCAGCGCCTGACGCTCGGTATCCTCCTTGCCCATGTATATTTCACATTCCATATCCATAAGCGCGGCAGCGGTAGCCGTCGCAACGCCGTGCTGACCGGCTCCTGTCTCGGCAATAAGGCGTGTTTTGCCCATCTTCTTCGCGAGCAGCGCCTGACCGAGAACGTTGTTTATCTTGTGCGAGCCCGTGTGGTTTAAATCCTCACGCTTAAGATAAACCTTTGCGCCGCCGAGCTCGCGAGTCATCTTCTCGGCAAAGTACAAAAGCGAGGGGCGCCCCGCATAGTTTCTAAGAAGCTCATCAAGCTCCTTATTAAACTGCGCGTCATTTTTATAATATTCGTACGCCTCTTCAAGCTCCTGCACTGCTGTCATCAGTATTTCGGGAATATACTGCCCGCCGAATTCTCCGAATCTTCCTTTTCTCATAAAAAACCTCCAAATAAAAAAAGCCTTCGTCCTAAACATAGGACAAAAGCTAAAACTTCTGCGGTACCACCTAAATTGATGCAAACGCACCCACTTTAACGCACTGACATGCGCCTTCCACTGATAACGGAGGGAAATCCCGTCGGGCATTACTCGGAAAAAACCTTTGCTCCCGCCTTCATGAGCCCATTCCACAAAACTCCGCCTGCCGCAATTGCACCCTCTGCGGCTCTCTGAAAAGCTTCCTCTTGTGTACTATTCTCAATCTTAAGTTTAATATTTAATTGCTTAACATAGTATACCGGCAAATCGGCTTTGTCAAGCACAAATTTTTATCAAAAGCCTTGCTTCACGGCTCTTTCAATACCTCAGCTTCAGTGTCCTTGCTTCTGAGCGTTTTTATAAACCTGCTGTACATAAAGAAGGATATCGTCATGGCGGCGGCATCCACTATCGGCTGAACCATAATGAGGCCGTATATGGGGAAGATGGAGTTTAGCAGGAACATAAGCGGTACATCTACAACGCCTTTGCGGAAAAACGAGAGAAACATTGCCTTGCCGCCCTCGCCAGTCGCCTGAAAAACCGAAATAATCATTACACAGCCGGCCATAAGGGGTGTGGCGACACACAATATCCGCAGAAACCTTACGCCATATTCGATGGTTTCCGGATCGTTTATAAAAATACCTACAATAGGTCTTGCGAACACTTCAAACACAATAACGCAAAAAACCGAAAACCCAATAGCCAGAGTTCGGGCATAAACATTAGCCGCGTGCATGCGGTCAAACTTTTTTGCGGCGAAGTTGTAGCCCATCAAAGGCAGAGAGCCCTGCGCAAAGCCCATTGAAATATTCATGGGAAGCATGTCGATTTTTTTGACGATTCCAACTGCGGCTAAAGCGGCGTCGCCCGCCTTGCCGACAAGATTGTTGAGCACAGAGTTTGATATTACCGACATAAAGGTCTGGAGTGCGGCGGGGAGACCTACCGTGCATACGCCCTTTACGATATCTCCGCGAAGAGAATAATATATAGGAGAGAGCGAGATTACACTGGTTTTGCGCACACGCAGAAGATAAAAGACGAAGTAAAGTGTAGCAACCGTGTTCGAAATCATGGTTGCTATCGCGGCACCTGTAACCTGAAGGTTAAAGCCGAAGGGAAGTATGAATATGGGGTCTAACATTATGTTTAGAGTTCCGCCGAGCGACATGCCTATGCTTGCCTGCTTTGCCGCGCCTTCGGAGCGGACAATATGAGCAAGCACAACGTTCATAATGCTCGGCAGGCCACCGATAATTACAACCCAGTCGAGATAACTGCCGAGATAACCTGTTGTGCTCTCTCTCGCTCCGAGGAAGGTCAGAATCGGCGCTTTAAAGACAAGTATAAGCAGGGAATATAGAATCGAAGCTGCCGCCGCGGTATAGATTGCAAAGACAGAGGTTTTGCGGGCGGTTTCAAGGTCACTTTTTCCCAGGGAACGGGAGATAAGGCTGCTGCCGCCGATGCCGAAAAGATTTGCAAGCGCGGTTATTGCCAGAAAAACCGGAAAGGACATGGCTATGGCGGCGGACTGCGCGGGGCTGTTCAGCATTCCGACAAAAAAGGTGTCCGTCAGGTTATATACCATCGATATAAGCTGGCTTATTATAGTCGGAACGACAAGGGCCTTAACCGACTTTGGGATAGGAGCGCTTTCAAAAAGCTCCTGCCGGGATAAATCCGCCATGACTAGCCGCACCTCGCTTAAAAAAATAACCGCAGCTCCCAATACTCTCTCGTACCGGGGAGCTGCGGATTAGTTAGTCCTATTCGTCGTATACGTCGGAGGGAGAGAGAAGCTTGAAGCCGGCGCTTGAGAGCGCCTCTACAGCCTTATCGGTGTTCTCCACCCGCAGCATCATATATGCCTTGTGGCTGCCGGAATTCTTTGCAAACGCATAGGTATACTCGATGGAGACGTTCGCTTTAAAAAGCTCCTCAAGTACGCTGTGGAAGGTACCCGGAGTATCCTCCAGAAGCACGCCGATTACGGGCGTCTCGACTACCGTGAGTCCGGCCTCCTTTAGCTTTTCCTTTGCGAAGGAGGGCTTGTTCACAATCAGCCTTACTATACCGAAATCGGTTGTCTCAGCGACAGAAAACGCGCGCATATCTATGTTGTTTTCGCGGAGTGCGGAAGTAACGTCCAAAAGCGAACCTACGCGGTTTTCAACAAAAATTGAAAGCTGTTTGATCGTCATATTTCCCATCCTTTCCTAATCGTGAAGCTTGCGGTTGTCGATAACGCGAACTGCTTTACCCTCGAACCTTGTAACGGTTTTCGGAGCGACAAGGCGGACGCTGACCGATATGCCGAGTACGTTTTCGATTTCCTTGCGTATCTTCGCGGCAAGAGTTTCAATCTTCCTTACCTCGTCGGTGAAGTTCTCCTCCGTCATTTCGACCAAAACCGTAAGCTTATCCTTGTTGTCTATGCGGTCAACAATAAGCTGATAATGGGGGGCAATTTCTTCGATAGATACCAGAACGCCTTCAATCTGCGATGGGAAAACGTTGACGCCGCGGATTATAAGCATATCATCGGAGCGGCCGAGCAGCTTTCCGATTCTCACACAGGTGCGCCCGCACTCGCAGGGCTCCGTGATTTTGTAACCGACATCGTGCGTGCGGTAGCGGATTAGAGGCAGAGCCTCCTTTGTGATGCAGGTGAAAACGACCTCGCCCTTTTCGCCGTCGGGCAAAACCTCTCCGGTTTTGGGGTCGATAATCTCAAGGACGAAATGGTCCTCGGCAACATGGAGACCGCTGTGCGCCTGACATTCATAGGCGACACCCGGGCCAATGATTTCGGAAAGCCCGTAGATATCGAAGCATTCTATGCCGAGGCGGCTTTCAATCTCCTGCTGCATTCCGCGTGTCCAGGGCTCCGCGCCGAAGAAGCCGTACTTAAGGCAAATATCATCCTTTGTGATGCCGTGTTCGGCCATGTACTCGGCTATGGTCAGAGCATAGGAGGGGGTACACAGAATAAACGTGGGCTTAAAATCCTGAAGTATTGTTACCTGCCTTGCGGTATTACCCACTGAGGCCGGAATCGTGGCGCAGCCTATGGTCTCGGAGCCGATGTGGCCGCCGAGTCCGCCCGTGAAGAGTCCGTAGCCGTAGCTGATGTGTCCGATATCCTTTTTGGTCACTCCGCCGGCTCCGATTGTCCTCGCCATAACCTCGCCCCAAATTTTGAGGTCGTTTCTGGTATAGCCGACCACCGTCTGCTTGCCTGTGGTGCCGGAGGAGGCGTGGATGCGGACAATATCCTCCATAGGTACGGCAAAAAGGCCGTATGGATAATTGTCGCGAAGATCCTGCTTATAAGTAAAAGGAAGCTTGTGCAGATCGTCAATGGACTTGATGTCCTCGGGCTTGACGCCGGCTTCGCCAAACTTCTTCTTATAAGCTGGAATGTTTTCGTAAACGCGCTTCACGGTATCGACGAGCCTCTCGCTCTGCAGGGCTCGGAGCTTGTCTAGCGGCATGGATTCTGCTTCAGGATTATAAATATTATACATGGTCGTTTGAAATTCCTTTCTTTTAGACCACCCTAACCGTCCAATTAAACGGATCCTCAATTCTACCCCACTGGATTCCGGTCAGGTAGTCGTATAATTTTGCGGAAAGCGGACCAATATTTCCGCCTCCGATTACTTCGGTCTTGTCATCGTAAACGATTGTGCCTATAGGGGAGATAACGGCGGCGGTACCGCTGCCGAAGGCCTCCTCCAGCTTGCCGTTTTCAGCAGCCTCAAAAAGCTCATCGACTGCCAAAGGTCTCTCGGAAACGGGAAGTCCCCAGTGCCTGAGTATATGCAGGCAGGAGTTGCGCGTGATTCCGGGCAGGATGGAGCCGCCGAGAGGGGGAGTGACTATCTCGCCGCCGATTTTAAACAGCACGTTCATGCTGCCGACTTCCTCAATGTACTTGCGCTCAACGCCGTCGAGCCAAAGCACCTGAGAGAAGCCCGCCTTTTCCGCTGCGCTTCCGGCACGGAGGGACGCCGCGTAATTGCCGCCGGTTTTTACGGAGCCGACACCGCCTCTTACAGCGCGCACATCGCGGGACTCAACGTATATCTTAACCGGATTGAGACCCTCGGGATAATATGCTCCGACAGGGCATGCAATAATAGAAAAGATATAGGAGCTTGAGGCGTGAACGCCAACATGCGGTTCGGTCGCGATTACAAACGGACGGAGGTACAGGGAGGTGTCTTTTTCGGAAGGAACCCAGTCCTGCTCGATGCGGACAAGCTCCAGCAGAGCCTCCATGAAAATTTCCTCGTCAATTACGGGGATGCTAAGTCTCTCGCAGGAGTTATTCATCCTGCGGATGTTTTCAATAGGACGGAAAAGCTGGATGCCGCCGTCTTCCCTTCTATATGCTTTAAGACCTTCGAACACTTCCTGAGCGTAGTGAAAGACCATGGCGGAAGGCTCAAGCTCAAACGGGCCATAGGGTACAATTCGGGGATCATGCCAACCCTGACCTTCGTCGTAGTTCATAACAAACATATGATCGGAAAAGTAGCGGCCAAAGCCCAGTTTTGTTGAATCGGGCTTCGCCTTCAAGCTTTCCGTCTTAATAAATCGAATTTTACCCATTACGGATGCCTTCTTTCTAAATTAATATTAAAAAATTATAGCATTATAGTCTAAGGTATGCAAGATATTTTGTTTCTAAAAATAAAAATAATGCTACATCTAAATAGCATATTTTAAGCATATTGGCACAATTCCTTGACAACTTTACTCGGGTGTTGGATAATAAAGAGCAAAGGCAAAAGCACGTTGGGGCCGCCAATACAACAAGTGTATAGACAGCCCCTATATAAAAGCGTGCGGCGCGCCACACCGCCACTAAATATTATGTTTGATCCGGAGGTACCGTTACATGGCAAAAATAGCTCCTTCCATACTTGCGGCCGATTTTGCAAATCTTGAAAAGGATATAAGGGCTGTAGAAAACGGCGGCGCTGATTATCTGCACGTTGACGTGATGGATGGATTTTTCGTTCCCAACATATCTATCGGCCTTCCTGTGGTGCATTCTGTGCGTAAAGTGACCGATATGGTGATGGACGTGCATCTTATGATAGATAGGCCAATCCGCTATGTAAACGATTTTATTGAGGCCGGAGCGGATATAGTAGTTTTTCATTTGGAGGCAGATTTACCGGAAAAAATATTTGAGACGATAGAGATGGTGAAGCTTCGCGGCAAAAGGGTCGGGCTTTCGATAAAGCCGAATACTCCCGTGGAGATGCTCTATCCCTTTATGCACCTGCTAGATATGGTGCTTATAATGACTGTTGAGCCGGGCTTCGGCGGGCAGGAGTTTATGTCCGAGCAGCTTCTTAAGATTGAAAAGCTGCGAAAGTACATCGACGAGCGTTCACTTTGCTGTGAAATAGAGGTTGACGGAGGAATAAACACCGAGACCGCGCAGCTATGCATAGACGCGGGAGCCGATGTGCTCGTCGCCGGAAGCGCGGTTTTCAAGGCGAAAAGGCCAGCCGATATGATAAAAAAACTAAGAGGTAATAACTGATGAGCTTTTTTCCCGCCCCGCTTGACAAACTCATAGACTGCTTCGCGAGGCTGCCAGGAGTCGGCAGAAAATCTGCTCAGAGGCTGGCTTTCTATGTTCTCAGGCTGCCGAAGGAAGAGGCAGAGGCCTTTGCCAACGCAATACTTGAGGCTAAGGACAGCGTGAGATACTGCAATATATGCCAGAACCTCACCGACGGTGAAATCTGCCAGATATGCGCGAGCCCGAAGCGCGAGGGCGCTACGGTATGCGTAGTAGCAGACCCCAAGGACGTTGCCGCCATTGAGCGCTCGAGAGAATACAACGGACATTACCACGTGCTGCACGGCGTAATTTCACCGATGAACCATGTCGGGCCTGACGACATAAAGATAAAGGAGCTGCTTTCCAGGGTAAGCCGAGGCGGAATAAGCGAGATAATAATGGCGACCAATCCCGACACGGAGGGCGAGGCGACTGCGATGTATGTGTCGAGAATCCTCAAGCCGCTCGGCGTGAAGGTGACAAGACTCGCTTACGGCATTCCTGTCGGAAGCAATCTCGAATACGCGGACGACGCCACGCTCTTCCGCGCTCTTGAGGGCAGAAGAGAAATGTAAAGTGATTCTAGGGGGTATCCAATACCCCCTAGATACGCGGCTTACGCCGCGATACCCCCGGGTCGCGCACGAATGCGCGGGCTGTGGAATTTTTCCGAGAAGTAAATTCCCGAAAAAATAGATTTTAAAAAGCAAGCCGTATTTTTCGACGGCTTGCTTTTTTATATGTTGTTTTTGTGATAAACAAGCAGAGTGCGGGCAATAATTGATATAGTCGAATATGACATATTTTAAATGTAAGATTTGACAATTTGTTATAATTCTGTTACACTTCATCTAATAGCGTTTATACCAAAATTTTTTGGACAAACTGGCATTATGTACGGATGTACTTAACATATTTTTTATAACTGCGTTCTATATTCGTGTCGGTTGCGGCCGCGTTTGCAATGGCGAAGCAGGGCTGTTGCGGGAGCCGCGTGCGACCTCAAAAGCAATCACTGATTAAACGGGCGTTTTTGGCGAAACGGCAGGGGATAAGTCTGCTCAGGCGCCGAAAAGCTTATCAGCGGTTACTTGAATTCAGTGCGCTCGTAAAAACTACATAAGGCAAAAATTATAACTTTTTAAAGGAGATATTATATTTAATGGCAGAAAAATTGAAAATTATATCGCTCGGCGGTCTTAACGAAATAGGAAAGAACATTACGGTTTACGAGTGCCATGGCGATATTCTCGTTGCAGACTGCGGCATGGGCTTTCCGGACGATGATATGTACGGCATTGACGTCGTAATTCCGGACGTGAGCTATCTCGCAAAAAACAAGGGCCGTGTAAAGGCCATAGTTTTGACCCACGGACATGAGGATCATATCGGAGCAATTCCCTATGTTTTGCGGGAGATAAAGGCGCCGATATACGCGACGAGGATGACAGCAGGCCTGGTTGAAATCAAGCTTGAGGAGCACGGTCTGCTCGAAAGCTCCGAGATCATTACCGTCGAGCCGGGGGAGTTTTTTACCGCCGGCTGCTTTGAGGTCGAGTTTATACACGTTAACCACAGCATCGTAGGCGCGGTGGCGCTTGCCATCCATACGCCTATGGGACCCGTAATTCACACTGGCGACTACAAGATAGACACGACTCCGATATCTGAAGGTATGATAGATCTTGCCCGCTTCGGCGAGCTGGGTAAGCAGGGCGTGCTCGCCATGCTCGCCGATTCAACGAACGTTGAAAGTCCGGGCTATTCGCCTTCCGAGAGAAATATCGGAGAGCAGTTTGATTCCCTGTTTGACGGCTGCAAGGACCGCATAATCGTAACCACCTTCGCATCGAACGTACACCGCATTCAGCAGGTCATTGACGCCGCAGCCAAGCACGGACGCCGCGTGGGCATTACAGGCCGAAGCATGGAAAACGTGATGAAGGTTTCGGTGCGACTCGGGTATCTTAAGGTTCCTGACGGCCTTCTGGTCGAAATGAACCAGATTAAGAGTATTCCTAAAGATAAGCTTGTCATAATCACCACTGGAAGCCAGGGAGAAACTATGTCGGCGCTTTACCGCATGGCGTTTTCCGGACATAAGCAGGTTGAAATAGGGGCCGGAGACACTATTATTATTTCTGCCTCCGCTATTCCTGGAAACGAAGAGACGGTCAGCCGTATAATAAACGAACTCTTCCGCAAGGGCGCAAACGTAATTTACGGCAAGCACAACGATATCCACGCCTCGGGCCACGCCTGTCGCGAGGAGATGAAGATTATGCTGGGGCTCATAAAGCCGAAGTTCTTCATGCCGCTGCACGGCGAGCACAGGCATCTGAAGCTTCATGCGGAGCTTGCAAAGCTGATGGGAATCGAGCCGAAGAACATCGTGATAAGCGAGATAGGAAACGTAATAGAAATAACACAAAAGACCATTAAGCAAAACGGAAGCGTACCCTCCGGACGCATATTTGTCGACGGCACAGGCGTCGGAGACGTAGGCAGTGTGGTGCTTCGCGACAGAAAGCATCTGGCGCAGGACGGTATGCTCGTGATAGTGCTCAGCCTTTCCGCTGAGGACGGAGGGCTGGTTTCCGGACCCGATATTATTACAAGAGGCTTTATCTACGTCAAGGAATCGAGCGCGTTTATTGAAGAGCTCAGGGAAAAGGTTCTGGCTACGCTGGAAAATTGCCAAGCGAACAATATCCGCGACTGGGCGACGATCAAGGCGAGCATAAAGGCGGAGGTTTCCACGGCGCTGTATAAGTCTACAAAGCGCAGCCCGATGGTGCTTCCGGTAATAATGGAAGTATAACTAAGTAAGCATTGTTGGCAATATTTATGGGGGCGGAAATATGGCCCGCCCCCATAAAAAATAAGAAAAACATGTTGACATTTTATCTTACAAATGCTATTATCTTAAAGCGCCTTTTATATTATAAAATATAAACTAGGTGTTATATGTATGCGGGTGTAGTTCAATGGTAGAACACCAGCCTTCCAAGCTGGATACGTGGGT
>CAYQMY010000018.1:0-18834 GCA_964418735.1 uncultured Oscillospiraceae bacterium
GCCCCTACCACATTGACCGCAACCGCGCCGCGAACTTCCTTGACGGTCTTGGCTGTGGCGTCGGCTACCTCGTCCCGACAAACCCCGGCTGCCTGAACCTCGCCGCGATAGCTATAGCTTCGGGCGTTGTAGGGCAGGGCTATAACCCGATGGAGTTTGTAGTCTTCAACTTCCACAGCATGGCGCTTGCAATCGTATTCTGGTTTGCTATTCTCTCCGGCTGGGGACGGAAAAAAGAAACGCCCGAAATGCTTGCGGCACAGGGCATTGTTGAAACTGTAGCTTAATAACTAGGTAAACACTGATTAATCCGACATTACCATCTTGGCGTGTCTAGCAGTCCCACTCATCGTTAAAAAAGCTTGAAATAAAGCAATTATTCCTGCGCTTTTTTGCCTCAATTGGGGCTGCTATCCCCACCAATCTGGCAACGCCGGATTAAATCAGTGCTTACCTCGAACAGCTTATTTATAAAAAACCAAAGTCTGTGTAAAGGCCGAATATAATTCGGCCTTTACAGTTTAAAAGTTATAAGGAAATGATTATCATATGAAAACTAAAATTGAAACAACAAAAGCTCCAGCTGCTATTGGCCCCTATTCGCAGGGTACGGCAGGACAAAATCTAGTCTTCGTCTCCGGACAGCTGCCAATTGACCCTTCGACAGGTCTGATGGCTGAGGGTATAGAAAAGCAAACAGAGAGATCTCTTGAAAACCTGATAAACGTGCTTGAAAGTGCGGGCTCTGGCATGGATAATGTATATAAGACTACAGTCTTTTTGAGCGACATGAACAACTTTGCTGCTATGAATAAAGTCTACGAAGCATTTTTCGGCGGAACCATTTTCCCCGCCCGCTCCGCAGTCGAGGTCTCTCGCCTGCCAAAGGACGCTCTTGTTGAAATAGAGGCTATAGCTTGGCGCAAATAAGTACAATAACCGCAAAGCGGTTATTGTATGCGCATGTGCGCACTTCGTGCGCACGCGCTTAAATTTCAAGCAACCGCGCTGGACGCGCCGTTGGCAATACTATATCATGATGAAATCATGATATAGTATAATAGTATAATAATAAAGAAAAGCTGGAGAATCAGATGAAACAATACGATTTTGAGACCGTAATAAGGCGGATAGGCGTCGGAAGCGGCAAATGGGACGAGATGTCAAATTACCGCGTCGGAGACGACGTTATCCCCTTTTCGGTTGCTGATATGGAGCTGAAAAACGCTCCGGAGATAGTCGAGGGTCTGAAAAGCTTCCTCGATAGCTCGGTTCTGGGCTATGCCCAGCCTACAGATGCATATAAAAACGCGGTCAAGAGCTGGATGAAACGCCGCCACAACTGGGAAATTGATACCAAGTGGATAAAGGACGCCCCCGGAGTCATAAACGCCTTTTTTACAGCTGTTAAGGCCTTTACAAAGGAAGGCGAGGGCATAATGCTGATGACCCCTGTCTACTATCCGATGTATTTCGCAATTACCAGAAATAACAGAGTTCTGGTGGATAACAAGCTAGTTCTATGCGGAGACCACTATGAAATCGATTTTGAAGATTTCGAGATGAAGGCGAAGGACTCGAACACCAAGTTGCTGATACTTTGCAGCCCGCACAATCCGACAGGACGGGTGTGGACAAAGGAAGAGCTTGTGAAAATCGGACGCATATGCGTGGACAACAACGTGCTCGTGCTTTCTGACGAGATACATAACGACATAATTATGCCGGGCTACAGACATACGGTGTTTGCATCAATAAGCGAAGAATTCGCGCAAAACTCGATAACCTGTACGGCTCCGAGTAAAACCTTCAATCTTGCGGGTCTTCAGACCTCTAACATCATTATCCCGAACGAAAAGATAAGGGAAAGATATTTTCAGGAGGTCTGCACGACAGAGGGAAACCCGAAGTGCAATATCCTGGGCCTTGAGGGCTGCAGGCTTGCGTATGAACACTGCGAGGAGTGGCTCCGGCAGGTACTGGAGCTTATTGATACCAACCGGAAAATAGTAGTAGAGTTTCTTGCAAAGGAGTATCCCCAGATCAAGGTTTTTAAGCTTGAAGGTACCTATCTGCTTTGGATGGACTTTCGAAGCCTCGGCATTGAAGCAAAGGAGCTTGCGAGAATATTGAAGGAAGAGGCGAATCTGTTCTTCGATGAGGGCTTTGTGTTCGGTGAGCAGGGCACAGGCTTTGAACGCTGGAATCTTGCCTGCCCCACCAGATATATTAACGAGGGCCTTCTGCGGCTGAAAGAAGCTTTGAATAAGCATTTATAATAATCTTTATTTTACAATCGAGAGGGGGCGAACACTATGTTCGGAGAAAAAGCAAAAGAGCAGTTTAGTAAACTTGGTATGGAATATCCTGCGGTTGCGATTAAATTTCATGCGGTGAGACCAAAAAACATTCCTGCTTACAAGGGCGAAAAGCTGGCATTCTGCCAGTACCTAAAGTATGCTCAAGAAAATGCGCTTACCTTCTATATTACAAAAGAGGATGATGCCTGCTACGGAAAGATGCCGCTCGGTATGATTGAAAAGCCGCCTGTCACAGCCTCGGGACAAGCAGGGGCTGATTTCGAGATTTTTCGCACACCGATAGCAAACCAGCAGCTTTACCAGAAGTTGCCTGTACTTGTTCCGGGAACGGTTAATTACGTTCAGTACGCACAGGTTGGTATCTGTGATTTTGAGCCGGACCTCATAATGTGCCTTGCCGACTTTCCGCAGAGCGATATTATTATGCGCGCCACAAGCTATATTTCAGGCGACCTCTGGGAGTCGGTTTCCTCTCCTGTTATAAGCTGCTCCTGGATGTACGCATATCCGATTATTTCGGGAAAAGTGAACCACATTACCACAGGCTATTACCATGGACTTAAAAGGCGCAAGGCATATCCTGCCGGGCTTAGAATGATCGCAATCCCATTCCAGAAGATTGACGAGGTTGTAACTGCCCTTGAAGAAATGCCGTGGACGCCGATAGCGTTTCGGGAGGACGAGGACAGCAAGGCGGAGCTTAAAAGGCGGATGGATAATTGGCAGACCATGGCTAAAGAGATGGGCTGCAGGGTGGATCTTCACTAAAATATTACGGTTAATGACAAACCACTCTTAATACAAGCACAAACGGAGGTGATTTCCACCTCCGTTTGTGCTTGTATTAATGGCTTTTATATCTCTATTACCCTGTCGCATATTTGCCTCAAATTTAGATACTCTCGGGAAAAGACTATTATCCCGATTCCCTCCGAGGTTGCAAGGTGCAAAAAGGCGGCAACAATTTTGCGGACAAGCGAGTCGGAATAGGCGTAAGGCTCCATGCAGACGATGACGCGGGGGCGGTACAAAATCCATCTGTAGAAAAGGATGCACAGCTTTAGATAAATGCCGTCGATTTTTTCGCCCTCAAAGTTATCTTTAAGAAAGCTATGGAAATCCTTCTCATAATATGCGCGCATACGGCGGCTTATAAGCCCTCCCGCGAGGCGTATTCTCCTGAGAAGGGGGAGTATAAGGTTTTCCGAAAGTTCGATGTTTTCAAGGTAAGCCCTTCGAAGCATGTCCTCCGGAATCAGAACGACACCATGCCTTGCTGCGTGGCTCAACGACTTCGGACAGAACTGTTCTCCGGAAAGATAAACACCGGAGCATTTCCTACTGCCGGAGAGCATATCGAGAAGGAGTGAGGAAAACTTTGATTCGTTATCATAGCAGCCTAGAACCTCCCCTCTGTGTAGTTCCATGTTGAAGGGAGTGTTAGACCAGGGGGCCTGCATAGCTTGGATTTCAAAGACTACCTGCCCGGATGCGTGGATAGAGGGTAGGGGACTTATGCCCCTGTTTTGACGGTAAACCTCGTTTGAAAGCGCGTCTATGGAGCTATCACCCGGATAATATGTGCGCAGATGCCTTCCGCTGTTCATTAGCAATATCCGATCCGAATAATCGGCGATAAGCTGAGGGTAGAACGACAGATACAAAACGCAGCAGCCGTTTTCGCGCAGTATTTTCAGATTGTCTATAAGCGTTTTTTTCTCCTTTTCGGTATAGGAGTCAATGATGTCGTCTATAACCACCAGCTTCGCGTTTTGGATGGAGGCGCGGATTATTTCTATGATGTGCTGCTCCGCCGGGGAGCAGGAAGAAACGAGGTCCTTAGAGCGGACTTCAAGTCCTGCCTTGCGAAGAATATAGTCAGTCTGAAGATTAACGGATCTTGAGTTTAAAAACAGCTTTCTGGCGTTCTTCTTTATTACAAAGAGGTTCTCAGCTACGGAGAGCTGCTGAATGAGATTTGAAACCTTGCGTACACAGACTATTTTAGGCCAGGCTGTGAGCGGCCTTTTCACTATGTCGTGGGGCTTATCGTAAAAGAACATTGAGCCTTCGTCAAGAGTCATAGTGCCCGAAAAAATATCGAGAAGCGTACGGTTCTCATGCTCCTTTACCCCGCACAAGCTGACGATTTCGCCGTTGTAAAGATTGATTCTGTAGTCGGACAGAACGGGCTCACCCATAATATTCTTGGTAGCATGCTCCAATCGAATTATTTCTTCTCTCATCATCATGCCTCTTTAAAATGTTGGATAATGACTATTGTACCATGGATTTTCAAATTCGTGGTATAATACGTCATCTTTTTCGTTTACCCCGTAAGGGGCGAGAAAAAGGGCGAATTTATTTAAGCGCGTGCCCTCAGAGAGGGCACATGCGCAATGTATAATAAACACTTTGCGGTTATTATACATTATGTAAAACATCGGCGCAACGCAGTCACGGCCAATACTATCAAGTTCGTAAGATACACCTCTTTTTCAAAAGATTAGCCGATTGATGTTAAGAATGTGTAAATGCTACAATTAATTTAACATAAGGTTGCGTGAATTGTTAATTTTGAAAAAAGAATGGAGGACAATGATGAAAAAGATTCTCTCGATTATGCTTTCTCTTTCAATGATTGTTTCAATTGCGTTTGCAATGACGGGCTGTTCGTCCGCGGGCGGTGCAAGTACGCCCACACCTGCAGCTTCCAAGTCTCCGGCTTCCGCTGCTCCCACTGACTCGGGTAAAGACGCGCTGGTTGGATTCTGCGCGAACACGAACTCAGTTGCGTTCGTGTCGTGGCTTGCAAACACAACAAAGGACCTTTTGGCTAAGGACGGAGTTAAGGTTCAGATTGCCGACGCAGCTCTGACGGCTTCAACGCAGATTAGCCAGATAGAAAACTTCGCCGTTATGGGCGCGAAGGCTATCGTTATCATTCCTGTCGATCCCAAGAGCCTGAAGGATTCTATTACATACGCACAGAGCAAGGGAACAAAGGTTCTCGTTCTCAACAGCGACACCGGAGTATACGACTGCCTGATGACCTCAGACAGGCACGAGATAGGAGTCAACACAGCGAAGCTCGCCGTATCTTGGATAAACGAGACCTTCCCAGACGCAAAGGATGGCTCGATTGAAGTTGCGATTTTTGAAGACCGCACGAATCCCGAGGCCTCCGCAAACTCCGACGGTTTGCATGAAATCGCAAAGCTGAGCCCCAAGGTCAAGGTTGTTAAAGTCGTTGACGGTGTAAACACCAACGAGGGCGGTCAGGCCGCTGTTTCGACTCTGCTGCAGACTAATCCGAACGTCAGAGCGGTGCTCTGCTACAATTCGGAAGGCAGCCTTGGAGTAAGCGAATATGTTATGAGCTCCGGCGTAATTTCCGACCTTTCTAAGTTCGGAACCTTTGCTGCGGACTGGACCGATCAAATCGGGGCTGAAATCCAGAAATCCATAACAAATAAGAGCGTATATCGCGGAAGTGTTAAGTTCGGCAGCGACAATATTCCGCTGAGTATTTACGAGCTTGTAACCAAGATGATAAACGGTAAGGAATTCCCCAAAAACCAGTGGGATCCTCAGGTAGGAGTCGACAGCAAGAATCTCAGCAAGTACTACACCAAGGGATGATTGCTTAGTAGTCAAAAAGGCGGCATAACAGGAAAGGTTTCTCACCTGTTATGCCGCCGTAATGAGGCTAAGAGTTTGAAACGAGTTTCAAATTCATCTAAAAATAGCTGTGGCTTACTCGCCCTGCGGGCAACCGCAACACATGCACAATTTATGACCGTTCATTGGTCTGTTTTGTGCCTAACAAAGCGAAAGGAAGGGTCATAAATATGGAGAACCGCTCTCTTTCTTTAAGGAATATTACCAAAACATATCCCGGCGTAGTAGCCCTCAATGATTTTTCGCTTGATTTCTTTGCCGGCGAAACCCATGCAATCGTGGGCGAAAACGGAGCAGGAAAGTCTACGATGATAAAAATTGTCTCAGGAGCTATCAAACCAGACTCCGGAACAATTTCGGTGTTCGACAAGATATTTGACCATATGAATCCGGCGATGTCAAGACAGATGGGAATTGAGGTAATCTATCAGGAGTTTAACCTCGTCGAAACTCTTTCGGCGGCGGAAAACATTTATCTGGGAACCCGCGAAGGCGCTTTTGTTGATTACACGAAGATGAACAAGGCGGCGGCGGATCTTTTTCGGAAATTTGAAGTGGATATAGATCCGCAGACCTTGGTTAGAGATTTATCGCCTGCGCAGCAGCAGATTGTGGAGATAGTAAAAGCTATTTCTAAAAACGCAAGGGTGCTGATTATGGATGAGCCGACGGCGCCTCTTACCATGAAGGAAGTAGAGCTTCTATTCAAAATAATAGAGAAGATAAAAAATAACGGTGTTACGATTCTTTACGTTTCCCATCGGTTAGACGAAATCTTTGAAATCGCGGACAGGGTGACAGTATTGCGTGACGGCTGCTTTATCAAAACTATGGACATTTCCGATACTGATAAATCAAAGCTGATTCAGCAAATGGTTGGACGTGAGCTTGTTGAAACCTACCCGCAGAGGAATGTGGAACTCGGAGATATCGCGCTTGAAGCTAGAAACATTAGCGGCAACGGCTGTTCCGATATTTCCTTTACCGTCCGACACGGGGAGATTTTAGGCTTTGCGGGTCTTGTGGGCGCTGGAAGAACCGAGCTTATGCGCGCGCTTATCAGGGCGGACGGTATGGACGGCGGTGCTATACTTATAAATGGGCGTCCGGTGCATATAAAACAGCCGAGGGACGCGGTTCGCGAAGGTATAGGACTGATTCCTGAAGACAGAAAAAACCAGGGCTGCTTTTTGAGCATGGATATAGAGTGGAACGCTTCAATTATGAATATCAAGAGGCTTCGCAAGCGCTTTCTGCTTGATAAAAGGCTTATAGAAAATAACGCCCGTGACTATATAAAAAAGCTGAATATAAAGGTGCCCAGCCTGGAAACCAAGGTTGCAAACCTTAGTGGTGGAAATCAGCAAAAGGTTGCTTTGGCAAAAACGCTGGCGGCGGACTGCAAGATACTAATCTTCGATGAACCGACTCGAGGCATCGACGTTGGAGCAAAGCAGGAAATATATGCGCTGATGCGGCAGCTTTCGGACGAGGGGCACGCCATTATTATGATATCCTCGGAGATGGGTGAACTGCTCGGCATGTCAGACAGAATAATTGTTATGCGCAGTGGACGAAGCGTCAAAGAGCTCGGCAAGGATGAATTTTCTCAGGTGCGTGTTTTGGAATACGCCTCGGGAATCGTACAGTAAAGGGGATGCGTTTATGCAGGATAACATAATGAAACCAAAGAGAGGCGTTCTCTGGTATCTGAGGCAATTCACAATAGTCTATGTTTTGATACTTATAGTATTGATTTTTACTATTATCGAGCCGAAATTTTTTAATATGGGCAACATTGTAAACATTCTGGTGCAAAACGCTTATATAGCGATTGCCACAATCGGAATGTCCTTTGTTATCATCGGCGGCGGCATTGACCTGTCAGTCGGCTATCAGATATCTCTGGTCGGGGTTGTTACTTCGGTTTCGATGATGTGGTTTCATCTGCCGGTTCCGGTCGCTGTTCTGATCGGCCTTGTGCTCGGCCTTGCAGTTGGTTTCCTCAACGGATTTCTATCGGTAAAGCTCAAGGTGCATCCCATGGTCGTCACCCTCGCGACCATGGCAATTTTTCAGGGCATCTCGTATATGATAACAAAATCGAATTCGATTTACGGACTCTCCAGTGAATTCAAGTTTCTGGGGCAGGGAAAGGTACTCGGGATACCTGTCAGCATAATCGTTATGGTAATAGTTCTTGTTCTGGCGACTGTTTTTCTTAACAAGACCTATCTTGGCAGATATATATACGCGCTGGGCGGCAATTCCGAAGCATCACGGCTTGCTGGTATAAATGTCAATACTATACGGATAATGACCTTCATAATATGCAGCTTTTTTGTTGCAATAGCTTCGATACTGCTTGTTTCCCGTTCGGGCTCGACTAACTCCTCGGTCGGCGCGGGCACGGAGTTCACTTGCATCACCGCCGCAGTTTTGGGCGGAGTCAGCATGGCCGGAGGCGAGGGAAAGGTTTGGCGAGCCTTTGTAGGAGTAATTATTTTGGGTGTGCTCTCAAACGGAATGCAGTTTATAGGCCTTGGAGTCTATCCTCAGTATATTGCAAAGGGTGTTATCCTGATGGCGGCAATCAGCTTTGATACATATCAGAAGAGCCCCAGCAGAAAAAAGAAGGTCGATATTAAGTCGAGAGAACCGATTCTGAAGTAAATTATTGCTTGTGCTCTCTATGAGGGCACAAGCTAAATATTTATACATGTATTAATATATACATGATATAATGGGCTTGGATTAGCTAAGCGGCTCGGAGGTGCAAGCTGTGATCAAGGTACTTATTGTAGACGATGAGGTTCATATCTGCCATCTGCTGGAAAAGCTCATAGACTGGACAAAGCTGGATATGGAGGTTATCGGAATAGCCAATGACGGAATAACTGCCTATGAACAGATTTTGCAGAAGATGCCGGATATAGTTATCACCGATATCAGAATGTCCGGCTATGACGGCATAGAACTTATTAGAATGACAAGAGAGGCTGAAATATCCACACATTTTATAATCGTAAGCGGCTACCGGCAGTTTGAGTACGCAAAAAACGCCTTACGCTACGGTGCTGCCGATTATATTTTGAAGCCTATCAGCAAGGATGAGCTTACTGGGATACTCCAAAACCTGAAAAAGCAAATAGAGTCTGAGCGAGAATCCCTGCACCGTGAGGAAAAGCTTCTTAGAAACATAGAGTCCGGTAAAGCTATAATGTGGCGGCAGTTTTTAATGAGTCTTTTGTCCGAAAGGCATTTCTCGGAAAGCGAAGTCGGCGAACTGTTCGGAACGGAAATTAACGAACGGAGGTTTCGAGTCCTTCTTGTGAAAATAAAGACACCGGACAAAGAAACCGAAAATTCCGATTTGAAGAATCTGCTCGGGAAAAAGATAGCGTCGAGCCTCGAAAAGGAGCTGGAGAATCTGGGCTCGTTGACAATCACTGTTATCGAGCAGGATGTTCTTGCTTGCGCTTTCATATACGGACAGGAAAACGAAGAGCGCATAAGCGAATGGACAAAGGGGATATGGAACCGTCTTAAGGCGCTGCTGGGCGAATACGGAGAGAGCCGAATAACCATAGGACTCGGAATTGCTGTAAGCGGTCGTGATGAGATGACTCACGCTATGCAAACAGCGAAGGATGCGCTTAATATGAGATTCTTCAGCGGCTCGGACAGCCTTATTTTAGCCGAGAGCAGAAGGGCCGCCTCTTTAAGGCTGTCAGACGTTTTGACACCGGAAATGAGAGAGCGGCTTGAAAAAAGCATAGAAGCCTTTGAGGCATCCTCATTTTCTGATATATGTACCGGATTGTTCGAGAGGATTAAAAGAAGCGGCAGCTTTAATGCCGGCCTTCTGTTTGAACTAAAAAACGAAATCTACCGTATTATGAAGAGCATTTACGGTCTGCGGGAAATCGAGCTTGAGCAAAGGCTGAAGCTCGTATCCTCCGCCTATGACTATCATGAATACGTATCTGAGTTTTTATCACTGATGTGCGGCGTGATGAGGCTCTGCCATGAAGAGCGTAAGCTTCAGGAGGAACAGCCGATCCGTCTTGCCAAAGGCTATATCGATGAGCATTACGCGCAGCCGATCACTCTTGAGGAGGTCGCGGCCGTTGCAAATCTCAGTCCCGCTTACTTCAGCGCTATTTTCAAAAAGCATACTGATAAGAATTTCAGCGAATACCTGATTGAGCGACGGATAAAGGAGGCGAAGAGGCTGCTTCGTGAGACGACCTGCAATATCAAAGAGATTTCCGACCGGGTCGGCTACCGTGACCAGAAGTATTTCAGCAAGCTCTTTATAAGAGTGACCGGACTTAAGCCCAATGAGTTTAGAAAGCTCTATTCATAGTTCGTCAGGGGGGCATTATGCGAAGGTCTAGAAAAATAAAGTACGGAAATTCCGAACACGATTTAATTATTATTTATGCGGCACTTGCAGCGTTGGGAGCTTTTGTATTACTTTTGCAGCTCTTTAGACTTTATGGATACATCCAAAGAGGTGTTTTCCTAATTCTTTTTGCGGTTTTTGCAATTACCTTTCTGACACTTGTGTTTGTGTTGGCCATTAGAACGGTGAAGTGGTACAAAGAAGCAATCGGCCTGCTTTCTAAATTCGAATCGATTTTCAATACTGTTTCGCCTGAGAGTTTGCCGGAGGTTCAAAACCGTCAGATTCTCGAAAGACTCAGGCGTGACATCGACTTTTTCGAGGGCAGCTATAAGAAGTCGGTTGCCGCGTCTATTGCCATGAAGCAGGCGGAGATAAATGCCCTGCGAAGCCAGATTAATCCTCATTTTCTTTATAATATTCTCGATTCAATACGCGGTCAGGCGCTTTGCGAGGATATGGTTGAAATCGCGGATATGACGGAAGCGCTTGCAAACTACTTCCGCTACAGCATCTCTAACAAGGATGATTTGGTGACGCTTGAAAGTGAGCTTAAGAACGTAGAAAACTACTGGGTTATCCAGCGCTATAGGTTTGAGGATAAAATCTCCATGGAAATAATGCTGGAAGATCTTAAGTCCTGCACCAGAGATATTTCCCTGCCCAACCTTATACTTCAGCCGATAGTGGAAAATGCGGTATATCACGGACTCGAGACAAAGGTGGGGACGGGTAAGGTCACAATAAGAATAACCGAAACGCCTAAACGTCTGATTATCATAATAGCCGATGACGGAATCGGTATGAACGAGGAAGAGCTGAGCCTATTAAAAAAGAAGCTTTTGGGACAGGGGCTGCCTAGCCGAAACGAGACGCGGCGCGATTCGGGCGTTGCTCTTATAAACGTAAATGAACGCATTAAGCTGCATTTCGGTGAGGAGTACGGACTTCAGATCTCAAGCGCAAAATGGATAGGAACGGAAGTGGAGATTACGCTTCCGGTTATCAGGCCCGTTATTAACGCAAGTCAACCGCTTTATATTGGAGGAGAGCAAAGTGAAGATTCAACTGCAAGCCTATGAGATTTTAAAAATTATAGTAAATATTGGAAAACCCCAAATTGTCGGCAACACCGACGGCGGATATCTGCAAATCATCCCTATTACCGGCGGAACCTTTAAGGGCGAGGGGCTTTCGGGAAGCGTTATCAGCGGAGGGGCTGACTGGAATAACAGAATAAACGAGCGCCTAACCCATGTTTTCGCCAAGTACTGCATTTTGGAGGACGACGGCACGGTTATTTCAATTGAAAACGAGGGCTTCGTTGATTTTAGCGAAGAGCGCAGGATAAGGACTGTGCCGCGCTTCGAGGTGAGCTCTGAAAGCGAAAAATACGCGCTGCTGCGAAGTGGAGTTTTCGTCGGTGAGCTTGACGCGTCGCGTTCGGAAGAGGGACTTATAGGAATTACCGTGTATAAGATGGACTGAAAAGGAGCGTATTTATGGCAATATTATCTTTTGATTATTATTCTGAGGCGAGACGCGGATTCGTTTCCGCAAACGCAATTATTCCTATCGACCCGCCGGGAACGGCGGTGGGGCAGGAAATGACCTACACATCGGGGCCCTATCGCACCATATATCTTCTGCATGGCTATACCGGCAACCGCAACGACTGGCTGGTTCGTACCAATATCGAGCTTTGGGCTATGCAAAACGGCTACGCCGTAATTATGCCGGACGGCGCGAACTACTTCTATCTCGACAATGAGGATACCGAGGAGTATTACGGCAGATTCGTCGGGGAGGAGTTAGTAAACGTAACAAGACGCCTGCTTCCGCTCTCGGAAAAACGAGAAGATACAACTATCGCAGGGCTTTCAATGGGCGGCTTCGGAGCGCTTCGAAACGGCCTTAAATATGCCGAAACCTTCGGCTCAATTATCGCCCTTTCCTCAGCGCTGATTGCTGAGGAGGTCGCGTCACTGAAGCCCGGTGAGCGCAACGAGGTGAGCAGCTACGGCTTTTATAGGCATGCCTTCGGCCCTCTAGATAAACTGCTTTGCAGCGAACGTGACCCGAAATACTGGGCAAAGCTACGTAAAGAGGAGGGGAAAGCCCCTCGCATTTTTATGGCTTGCGGCTCTGAAGATTTTATGTATCAAAACAATCTTAATCTGCACAACTATCTTGACGGCATCGATTACACGCACGAGTGGCATGTCGATCACGGAGTCCACGACTTTGAATTTTGGAATCGTGCGATGCCGGTTGCAATAAACTGGCTTTAAAATAAGAATAACGTTGAAAATCAAATGATATGGTTTATGAGAAAATCTCACTAACCATATCATTTTTATTTTATAAGTACATGATACCTTATTGAACACGGAGACTGAAATTGTGAAGCCGGAGCGGATAGTGAGTCCCTAGGCAACGGATGAAAGGAGGTCGAACAACCTCCTTTTGGCGAGAACTTTTTTGCAATACCTACTTGCAAAAAAATGTGGAAATATTATATAGTTATTATGGAGTTGCTTAAACGCTTTTTGGAAATTGTGTAGCAATAATGTTACGGCGTGGCTGAATTCAGTGCTTTACGGGAATCGGCATAAGCAGTATAGTTAAATTGCAATCTTAACAATATTTAATTATTTTTGTAAATCGACAATATATCTAGGTAACCGCTGATTAATCCGAAATCACCATCTTGGTGGGTTTAGCGCCCCCACTCGTCGTTGAAAAAGCTTGAAATAAAGCCATTATTCCTGCGCTTTCTTGTCTCGATTGGGGGGTTCTATCCCCGCCAATCTGGCAACGTCGGTTTAAATCAGTGTTTACCTATTACTCTGTTCAAACAGATTGATGTGCATTTTTTATTTGAGATTTTTATATAACTTAAACCCCGACTATATTATAGGGAGAGGTGCTTGAATGTCAAAAATGTACTTGGAATCCGCAAACGAGCTGCCAATTTATGATGAGTGTGAAGTGCTTGTCGTAGGCGGCGGCTGCGCCGGTCATAGTGCGGCGCTGGCTGCAGCCCGTGCCGGCTGCGAAAAGGTTATCTTGATGGAGCGTTTCGGTTATTTCGGGGGAGATGTGACCGGAGGTTACGTTTTGATGATCCCGGCGCTGAGCTGGCACAGCTTCAACTGCGTACGCGGCATTCAGGAGGAGTGGTTCACTCGCCTTGACAAAAATGCACCAAACTCCTATATCAGCCCTGGGCGTGAAGAAGTCGGAGAGAAGGACCCATTTAAGCTCGAGCGATGGTCTTTGATTCATGGCTGCGTTTCCCCTGAAGAAGGTAACCACTATCTGGTTCGAGCCCCTTATTATGAGCCTACTCAGCTTAAGCTGGAGATGGATGCTATGATACAGGAGCAGTCCAACATAAAGGTTATGATTCATTGCTGGGGCACCAAGCCTATTATGGACGGCAACACTATCAAGGGCGTTATCTTTGAGTCCAAGGAAGGCCGCAAGGCCATCCTTGCCAAGGTCGTAATAGACGCCACCGGCGATGGCGACATATACTATCAGACCGGCTGCCCCTGGGATGCCGGTTCTCTACGTACAAATAGTATCAGAGAAAACCGCAGCAGCATGACCGCTCTCGTTTGGAGGATGGGAGGTGTGGATTACGAGTCATATTCCCGCTGGTTCCATGCTCACCCTGTTGAGGCCGCTGCCTTCAGAGAGAATTTGAACAATATTGCCGGTTACAGGACCAACTTCTACCCCGCAGGCAGCAATGAAGTCGTTTGGTGGAACAACTGGATAACAGGCCGCGATTGCAGCAATCTGGACGACATTCGATACACCGAGTTCTTAGTCAGAAACTCCATTCGTCGTCTGGTTGAATTTTGCCGCAGGAATATGCCCTACGGCAAGAACGCGTATATTTACGACGTTGCTCCTCAGCTGGGTTCCCGCTGCTCCCGCCGCCTGATCGGCGAGCATGTCTACACAAAGCTTGATATCGCCACCGGAGCAAAGTTCGACGATGTAATCGCATGGCAAAGTCTTGTCGGAATGCTCAACGGCGGCGCCCCTGTGGAGATACCCTACAGCGCAATTCTGCCGCAGAAGGTTGAAAATCTGCTTTGCCCCGGCCGTCACCTTTCCGCCAATGGCGAGACGATTGCCGACATCACCCTTATCCCGCAGTGCATCGGTACCGGACAAGGCGCCGGTGTCGCAGCCGCCGTGTGCGTTCAGGACGGAACTACCACCCACAATGTTGACATCAAGCTCGTACAGAAGATCCTCTGCACCGAGCAGGACGTTCCCCTGCCTCGTCAGGAGAACACTGACCTAGAGCTTGTCCGCGAGCTCGAAGAGTACAAGTACGGCACCTACACCGAAGCTGCAAAGAAAATTCGTGCTGCTGCCGGTCTTGACTGGTAAGCCCCTGCATTCTTTTTAAACCCTGCAGGCTCTATGCTTGTCTAGCTGCGTTTTTTCAGATTTGGAGACGCAGGAATATTAAAAAGCAGCACCATGTTTCCTGCGGAGGGCATGTGCGCTTTAATATAAGTTGGCAAATGAAACAGGAGGTTCGCGACAGCAAACAACAAAACCAAGCAGGTATATCACGCTAAAATCAGGGTGGCGGTGTCACGTGCCACCCGACGGCATGTTCTGCGGCAAATGTCAGCGCAAGTCAAATAGCTATTTCAGTTATAAATTTAAAGGAGGAACCCCAAATGAAAAAGATCGTTTGCATTATTCTTTCTCTCGTGCTCTGCATTGGCTCCTTGGCCGGTTGCGGCAGCAAGGCTCCCACTCCTACTGCGGGTGCTTCGAATGCGCCCACCAAGGCTACTGAGTACTATGAAGAGCTTAGCCTGTACATTATAGACAAGGTCGCTATTATCGACCCGTTCAACCCCGGTGCGAACAACAGCACGAGCGGAATCTATGGCCACATGCTTTATGACACCCTGGTTTACTATACCGTCGACAATAAGTATGAGCCCTGCCTGGCCACAGAGTGGAGCAGTGCGGACAATAAGACTTATAACTTCAAGCTCCGCAAGGGTGTCAAGTTCCATAACGGCGAGACATTTACCGCTGATGACGTTGCTTTCACTATCGACAGCGCTAAAAAGGCCGCAGGCACTTATATCTTTGATCGTCTTGGCCAGATCGAGAGCTATAAGATCGTGAACGACAACGAGATTAGCATCACATTGAAAAGTGTCAACGTTGACTTTATCTTTGACGTTGCTTCTCCCACCGCGCCTATGCTCAACCGTAAAGCTTACGCAGCTGATCCCGTGAAGGGCGCCTACGTTGGTACCGGCCCCTACACCATGGAAAAGTTTGTTCCTAATGACAGCATTCGCCTTGCTGCATTTGCGGATTACTGGGGTGAAAAGCCAATCACCAAGAAGTTCGTAATGCGTAACATCGCAGAGGAGACTGCCCGTCTGATCATGCTGGAGAACAATGAGTTCACCTTCTGCGACATCGGCAGCGTCTACATCCCGAAGTTTGAGAAGGACCCCAGATTCGTCATGAACTCCTACGTAATGAACAACTGTAACTATATCTCTTTCAACATGAAAAAGCCCATCACCGGAGATAAGAATTTCCGTATGGCTGTTGCTTACGCCATCGACAGAGAGGCCATACTGGACATAGCTCTGGACGGCTATGGCAAGGCTGTTGACACCGGCACCTTCTGGGGCAACAACTCTACATATAAGAACAATGATCTGCCTATGATTAAGCAGGATCTGGCAAAGGCAAAAGAGTATCTGGCAAAGAGCAGCTACAAAGGCGAGAAGATCGCACTCACTGCCGCTTTACCACATACCATCAAGAGCGCTGAGGTCATTATGGCTCAGCTGAAGGCTATCGGCATCAACGCTGAGATTAATAGGGTTGACATGCCCTCCTTTGCTGCTCAAACTGCCTACGACAAAAATAATACTGACATCATTGTCAGTTCTGGAGCATGGTCTCCTCTGGCCAACTCCGTCAACAGCTACTTGACACCGGGTTCCAGCGCAAACAAGGCCCGCTATGAGAATGCCGAAGTCGTAGAGCTGATAAAGAAGGCTGCTGCTACTCCCGACGGCGACGAGCGTAAGGCGCTATACTACAAGATCCAGGAAATCGTGAGCGGCGATATGCCTTATATCGGCACCTTCTACATGGCTCTGTACATAGGTGCACAGAAGGGCACTGGTGGTGTTAAATTCTTCCCGACCAACTACCATGACTATGCCATGGCTTACAGAATCAAGGACGCTAAGTAAGTTAGCGATACCTCTAACAATCGGTCTTGCTACGGCCAAATAGCAATATTTAACTAAGCAGGGCGGCGGCATAATTGTATTTGACTTTATGTCGCCGCCCTATCCAATTTGCAATAAGAAAGGGCGTTGTGCTCATGCTAAGATACACCGCTATGCGAATACTAATGTTTATCCCCATTCTGCTCTGTGTCACCTTTATCATCTTTGCACTTATGGACCTGGCACCGGGCACGATCGTCGACACGATGATCACGGAAACTATGACACAAGAAGATATCAGTGCTCTAGAGGCAAAATTCGATTTGGATAAACCTATGGTTGTGCGGTATGTAAAATACATCTGGAACCTTTTGCACGGTGATCTTGGATCCTCTCAGATTACAGGTCTTTCTGTTTGGGACCAGTTCTCCTCCAGATTTCCAAATACTTTGAGACTGTCTGTCTACTCCTTAATATTCGGAGTGGCGCTTGCCATACCTGCGGGTATATTTGCAGCAAAGCATGCCGGCACTATATGGGATAACATTACGACTGCGCTGGCCATGATCGGTTTGTCCATGCCCAGCTTCTGGCTGGGGCTGATGCTGCTGATACTGTTCTCTTCGCAGTTAAAGCTGTTGCCTGCTGCCTACGACGGAACGTGGCGCTGCTATATTCTACCTGTCGCTGCCAACGGCTTAGCTATGATGGCATCCATCACTCGACAGACCAGATCATCTGTTCTTGAGGTTTCCCGTCAGGACTTCCTGCGCACCGCCCGTGCAAAGGGCGTTCCTGAGCGTCAGGTCACGATCAGACATAAGCTTGGCAATGCATGGATCCCTATCATTACTCAGATTGGTATGATGCTCGGCATAACCTTGGGCGGCTCCGCCGTCATTGAGACAGTTTACTCCTGGCCCGGCGTCGGCTACATGATGGTCGAGGCAATCGGTCGCCGTGATACCATCATGGCCGTCGGCTGCGTTATCCTGACCGCAACCATGTACTCGGTGGTCCTTCTCATTGTCGATCTGGTCTATGCTGCGATTGACCCGCGTATCAGGTCTGCGTATGCCCGCAAGAAAAAGAGGAGGGTAACCGCATGAGCAAGAACAAGACTCTGTCAATGATTTCAAGCCAGTACCAGAGAGAGAACCGTCTGCTCGCTGTTTGGAAGCGTTTGCGCAAAAACCCCGGAGCTGTTATGGGGCTTATCATACTCTTATGCATAATCGGCCTGATGGTCTATTCCTTCCTGTTTATCAGTTATGAAGACATCACCATTATCAACTCCAAGAACAGATTTGCGCTCCCCTCTGCACAGCATATCTTCGGAACGGATGAAATGGGACGCGATTTATTTAAAAGAGTAATTTACGGTTCCCGTTATTCTCTCGCCGTGGCCTTCGGTTCCGTCTCCATTGGTATGGTTGTCGGAATTTTCTTCGGCTCCATCGCTGGCTATTTCGGCGGTTGGGTCGACAACCTGATCATGCGTCTGTCGGACGTTTTGTCGTCAATTCCCGGTATATTACTGGGTATGGTTATAGTTACCATCCTCGGCGCTAACTTGACTAACCTGCTGGTTGCAGTCGGCGTTACGAATATTGCAAGCTTTATCCGTATGTCAAGAGCTTCGGTTCTGACCGTCAAAGGCAACGAATATGTAGAATCTGCCCGCGCGATAGGCATGTCTGAGTTCCGCATTATCTTCACTCAGGTGCTTCCTAACAGTCTCTCTCCGCTGATAGTTACTGCAACCGCCAGAATGGCTACCGCCGTTCTGTCCGCAGCCGGACTGAGCTTCTTGGGCTTTGGTATTACCGTACCCAACCCCGAGTGGGGCGCTCTAATTTCCGGCAGCCGCGCTTTCCTGAATTACGCGCCGCATCTGTGCTATTTCCCGGGCCTGTTTATTATGATGATGGCTTTCGCCTGTGCGCTTCTGGGTGATGGTCTGCGCGATGCGCTTGATCCGAAGCTAAACAAGTGAGGGTGAAAATATGAGTATAAAAACAGTTAATACGGCCGGCAAAGAGCAGGCCGATACTACAAACGCTGATGTTGTACTCGAGGTTGAAGACCTAGTTGTACAGTATGTCCTGAAAAAGTCTGTGGTTGAGGCCGTCAACGGGCTGAGCTTTAAGCTGAAAAAGCGAAAGGCTATCGG
>CAYQMY010000019.1:0-18413 GCA_964418735.1 uncultured Oscillospiraceae bacterium
GGCATTATTGTGCCGTCGTCTTTGAACGTCGCGGCAACGGCTACATAGACCTTTTTGCTGTTTTCCATGCCTCAACCTCCATAAAATCTCATTGACTTATTATTCTGCATAGAATAATATTAGAACAGATGTTCGGCATATTTGTTCTATCATAGAACAAGCGTCTTTGTCAATAAGAAAGGTCGGAAATGGAACGCCAAATTTTACACAGTGATTTAAATAGCTTCTATGCTTCCGTCGAGATGATGCTTGACCCGTCCCTGCAGGGTAAGGCTGTCGCCGTATGCGGTTCGACCGAGGACCGCCACGGAATAGTTCTTGCCAAGTCTGAGCTTGCGAAAAAGGCCGGGGTAAAGACGGGCATGGTAAACTTTGAGGCCCGCAAGCTTTGTCCGGGCCTTATCATGCTGCCGCCCCACTATGAGCAATATCTCAAATATTCTAAGCTGACTCGAGACATCTATCAGCGCTATACAAATCAGGTAGAGCCCTTCGGCATGGATGAGTGCTGGCTCGACGTTTCCGCGAGCAAAACAGTTTACGGAGACGGCGCTAAGATTGCCGAAGAGATTAAAAGCAGCGTTAGAGAAGAACTAGGCATGACCGTTAGCATCGGCGTCTCATTCAACAAGATATTTGCAAAGCTCGGCTCGGATATGAAAAAGCCCGACGCAATCACGGTGATAGGTGAGGAGAACTACCGGGAAAGGGTCTGGCCCCTTCCGGCTTCGGAACTTTTGTATGTTGGGCGTGCGACCTCTGGCAAGCTTACGCGTTACGGTATCCATACTATAGGTGATATCGCAAAGGCATCGCCTGACTTCCTGCAGCAGCTTTTGGGAGTCAACGGTCTTGCGCTATGGCACTATGCCACCGGCACCGACCAGTCGAGGGTCATGGATATTGATTATAGTGTTCCGATAAAGTCCGTCGGGCATGGCATCACCTGCGTTGCAGACCTCGAAAACGAGGAGGAGGTCTGGAAGGTTATGCTTGAGCTTTCGCAGGATATCGGGCATAAGCTAAGAATCTACGGCCTCAAGGCTCGGGGCGTGCAGATTACTGTAAAGAATAACGGTCTAATGTGCAGACAATATCAGGCACAGCTTGATATTGCCACACAAAGCCCGCTCGAGATTGCGCTAAAGGCAAGAGAGCTATTTTCAGGGAACTATACTTGGTCTACGCCTGTCCGTGCCGTTACGGTTCGAACAATTAATCTGATTCCGGTTACGACACCTCAGCAGGTCAGCCTTTTTGACGACATCGAGCGCCGCAGAAAGCGTGAGCTTCTGGAGGACACTGTCGAGGATATCCGTCGCCGCTACGGAAAGCGCGCGGTGCACGCGGCAAGCCTTATGGGCGACCTCAAAATGCCCGGCCACGGGATACATGAGGTCATAATGCCGGGGGTTATGTATGAGTGAGGGGCGGTTCCAAGCACCAATTTTAGGGATTAAACAACATTCCCAGTTCAGCATAAATATAGTAGACTTTTTATTCTTTCAGTGTTATTATTTGGATTATTAGCAACCTAAAAGGGAGATTATTATGTTTCATATTATCTTTAAAATATCAAAAAGCATTATTATCCCCATCATCTGCATTTTAGTGGAAATCGAATTACTAAAAAGAAAAAAGCAGAACTATCAATTAATTGATTTGTGCTGTAAATGGTTTCTTTTCTGGTCAATCGGTTTCGGAGCTTTAAGTGCCGGGCTTATGCAGACATTCAATCCCTCCTATACCGCAAATCTCCTGAATATTCAAACGAACGATATGATAATCATTAGAGAGCTCGGGTTATTACAATTCAGTGTTGGACTTATCAGCATGCTTTCAATCAAATTTTCGCATTTTAAAATACCTGCTGCTATTTCCTATGGTGTGTTTATTTTTGGAGCTACTATATTACATACAGCAAGACTGGGCACCATAAATCTCAACGAAATAGTATCATTGCTGGACGATGTTTGGATAGTTGCCGTGGCGGTTTTAGTACTGCTTCAGAACAAAAGAATAACGTACAAAACTTGCACAAAATAATTGATTCTCCTACACCCCAGCATAATGTTATAATACTTTTAACCATATCCCCAAAGGAGGAATAACGTGCAATCGAATTATGACATTATTAGAGACCGTATGGAAATCGAGTTTCTAAAATATAATCAGCAGGAAATGATAGATAAATTCAATCTTAAAAACGATTCGGACTATTTGTATATAAACTTCATCTCCAGAACATACCGCGTAAACCGCACAAGCGGCAATGTCGAATGGTCAAATGACGGTTTTCAAAACCCGATTCGCGCGGGCTATAATGAAGCAATGACCATTTTCGATGTGCTGTGCAGCTCGAAAAGACACTGCTTCTTGTCCGGAACCTTTGTTGCGCTCAACAGCCTTAAGGGTACCGGTCAAGCGACATCATTGGGAAATGATTTGTTCAATGATAATATCCAGCCTTTTGCTCACAGGACAGCGGAACTCGCAAAAGCCTGTGAACTTCTCGGCGGAACAAAGGAAGGCGTCGGAGATGTCGCCTATCGCCTGCCCCTATTTGATTTTCTGCCCGTAATACTGCAGTATTGGGACGCCGATGACGAATTCAGCCCGGTACTAAAAATCCTCTGGGATGAAAACTCGCTTGACTTTATTCATTACGAATCCACCTATTATGCTGTCTGGCATCTGCTATCAAGAATCAATGAATTAATGGAGCAATATTAATAATATGATGCCCTTCGAAGCACCTCCCGCATAAAATAAATGCGGGAGGTGATATATTTGAATTCAGCTTGCAATCTTTCAACCCTATTGAAACAGCGCCCGTCCGCCTACGCTATAATATCCGGAAGCGTCGCATACCCAGACATTTCGGGCCTTGCCAGCTTTTATCAGCTTAGAGACGGCGTCATGCTTGTCGCTGAGGTCAGCGGACTGCCGTATTACGGGCAGCCATGCGAACCCTCCGTTTTCGGTTTTCACATTCATGAAGGCTCAATATGCCAAGGCAACGCGGAAGATCCCTTTGCCATCACCGGCGGGCATTATAATCCCTTAAGCTGCCCCCACCCTGCTCACGCCGGCGATCTTCCTCCGCTTTTCGGCAATAGTGGCTACGCCTTTATGGCTGTTTATACGGACCGCTTTACAGTGAACGAAATAATAAACCGCACCATCATTATTCACGCTTCTCCGGACGATTTTACGACACAGCCCTCTGGAAATGCCGGCAAAAAAATCGCTTGCGGCCAAATAGTCAGTACGAACTGCAGGTTCCGCTAACCACACACTAAATCTCTACAAGCCTACATATATAATCAAAATCAAGTTATACCATTGTATCAGAGAGCACCATCTTTTGAGGGTGCTCCTTTTATTTTGTGGCTATACCCGAGAGTAAATAATAACTAATATTAAGTGAATAAAAAGTGCCGCGCATTAACACGGCTGGATATTTTTTTGGATAATATCCATAACTACTTATGCAAATATTTATGCACTTTTTATTAATGTTTTATATTTTTATCGCGATATAAAAAGTAAATACAATGACGGGAGCACTATATATGATTTCATTAATCGGATCACAAATCGATATGTCCAGGCTGGAGTTAGGGGATATTATCGATGTTCATACCCTTCAGAATTTCCTTGATAATTTTGCAATAGGCTTCAATTGCGCCGCTGTTTCCGTGGGCAGACGCGGCGAAGAATTTACCAAGCCCAGTCACTATCGGCCCTTCTGTTCTGACTTCATTCATGCATCAAACATTGGCGATGAACGCTGCGCCGCCTGTCACAACGATTTCGGACGCAAGGCAATTGCACAGGGTCGCCCCTATGTAGGCCAGTGTCATGCCGGCTTAGTAGATTTTGCCGCTCCTGTAATAATCAGAGGCGAGCATATCGGGACCGTGCTTGGCGGACAAATACTGGACAAGCCTGCGGACGAGCGGAACATCCGAATGGTAGCGGGCGAAATACATGTCAGTGAGGATGGTCTCTGGGATGCGTCAAGACAAATAGATATCGTACCTATGCGAACAATCGAAGCTGCGGCGCAGGTCTTATATATTGTTGTAAATGCGCTTGCCGAAAGCGGGTTTAACCGTATTGAGACAGACTTGCTGTCCTCAAATTTGGCAAACAACTTCATCGAGATTTCTGCAAGCGTAGAGGAATTGGCAGCAGACTCCCAATCGATTTCCCATAATCAGCTTGACCTTGTTGCCGAAATCAATCAAATCCGTGATAACATTAACGAGGTTACCAAGGTTCTAAACTCAATAACACGGATAACCAACGAGACAAAAATACTGGGAGTAAACGCATCTATTGAAGCCGCCCGAATTGGGGCCGTGGGTAAGAGCTTCGCGGTGATAGCGCAGCAAATAAGAAAGCTGTCCGAAACGACAAAACAGACGGTAGATTCGGTCAGTTCAATCACCGAAATGGTAGAAAAGAGCATTGCAACGACAATGAGGAGCGCGGATATAACACTGGCATCAACGGAGAGCCAGTCCTCAGCAATGGACAAACTCTCAGAGACAGTGCAGGATTCTGTCGCTTTGGCTGAAAAGCTTAAATCTCTATTTAGCAAATAGTAGAGCAGATCTTTGAATTTAATAATTCCACAAACAACCCTGCGGTGCATTGCGCCGCAGGGTTGTCAGCTTTATTTCATGCCGCTAGGCTTATTAAGAGCATGGTTTTTGGCAGACTTGAACGAGCTCAACATCCACATTTGCCGATACCGGTACATTCGATACCCCAAGGAACACCTGCGCGTCGGGATTAACCGGCTCTACCTTAGTAATTGTATTCGTAATAGTGGAAGTTCCCACCACCGAGCTGGAAACAAGCGAATAGCTACCGTATTTGATATAAACGCCGCCTGCGGGAACAGCCGCGTATCTGCATATAAAATCTAAGCCCACAGGGCCTGTAATGTTTGTGTTCGTCGGCACCGGTTCTCCCGTACCAGAAAAATAACCCTCGCAGCCGCTCAAATCAAGGAATTTGACTGTCACCCCAGTCGGGACTTCCAGCTTATCATATAGATTAACTAAAATGTCAGGTGACTGATCAACACTCGTTACGCTCAAAGTGTAGGTCGTCTTATCTCCCTCAATACTGCAGCACTTGTCAGCCCTTAATCTTACAACATCAATAGTTGTCGAGCAGCTCGAGGAGGCTTGAGTGCCCTCCGCCGCCGCAGTGGCTGTGTTATTAATAAGATACCTTCCGGGAATCTGAACATTTGCAATCGGAATGTCGTAAGTTATCGTTACATTCCCGCCCGGAGCAATGTCTCCGATATTGCCGTAAATTCTAATAACCCCCTGAGTTCCGGTGTCTACGTTAAGTGTATCCGGAGTTACGGTAATCTGCCCCGCAACAAGCTGTGTCGGGATAAATATCCTGTCCTCAAACTCCACATCAAACAGCGAAGCGTTTCCGATATTGCCCACATGAACATTGTAGCTTAGCCTTGCCTGATTATTACTGATTGTATGGCTGCAATTTTTTGTAACCGTAAGCTTTCCTGACGGGTTGCACTCCGGTACCAAAAAGCAGTCCTCACAATCGAAAGTAAGAATATTCAAACCAGCTTTTACGTTTATCGGCTGAGCTGCTACAGGAAAATCTCCCGTTATCTCCAGCCTGTACTCAACCGAGACTCCGTTTTCATAGCGTCCAGCAGTTTCAACTTTTAAAAATTGGAAGCCCTCCGGAGCTGTGCCAAAGTTCGGGTCAGTTTTACTCAGGCTGAAAGGCACAGAAACGAAGATTCCGCAGCCGTCGATTTTCTCACTGACGGTTATCGTATCGGCAGAAATTACTCCGCAGATAAGAATGGCGAAATTACTGATAGCTTTAGTTGTTTTGTTACAATCTGTAAGAAACTTGTAAGTCCAAAAGGACTTGTTTAGCTGGGGTACAAAAGCGGGATTGTTAACGACGCTGCCGTCAGGCAGGTTTTGACACATAGGCTGCACAACGGAAATACCGTTTTGAGGTCCGCAGCAGCAAATGTTGAGATATTGTGTGCATTCACAGGGATGAGCCGGCGTAGCCATATTATTACTCCTTAAAACAATAGAACTTTATTTCATTTGTGCCATCCCCATTATATGATAGTTATGATAATATGTTTCAATATATTAAGCATACTTACTACTTGCGATTAAGTGTATTCCATAGTATAATAATTTCCATAAAGCCGAGCAAAAAAGCGGAGATGAATATGCCATACATCGAATTATCAAAAGAGCAGATCAGCAAATATAAAATTCTGATATTTACAGAAGGTACAATCCTAAAGCCAAAGTCTGTTTTTACCCTTCTCAGCCATAAAGATTATATCCCTATTGGCAGCTCAGTGAAGCAAATCGCCGAATGGCATGCACAGGGTGCCGAAATTGTTTATTGCACTTCACGCAGAAGACAGCAAGCCGCAGAGATTGCCGATTTGCTCAAAAAGTATGGTTTTTCTGGAGCAAGGCTGTACTATAGGGATACCAGGCAAAAATACAAGGATATCGTCGAGGAGATAAAGCCCTATATTCTAATTGAGGATAACTGCAAAAGCATTGGCGGAAGCTGGCAGATGTGTATCACTCATGTTGACCCTGAGTTAAAAGAAACAATCAAATCCATCGTCGTCAGGGAATTCAAAGGCATTGACCACCTGCCGACAAATCTTTCGAATTTATATGATTATCTAGATTTCCCTTAATTATAAGAGCGTAGTATTTATACTCTTATAATTAATGTGCGCCTAACAAAGCCTGAGTGCGTTGAAATATAAATGTTTCAACGCACTCAGGCTTTGTTCAAATGCAAGGTTTTGTCTAAAAAATATATAGCTCACCATTTCATTCAGACTATTTTAAGGATAAATATTTAATATCTAGACGTCGCAAATTTTACCAATGAAAATCTACGGAAAGAAGGCTAATCAATGAAAAAGAAAGTAATGGCACTGCTTCTCAGCACAAGTTTAGTTGTAACGATTCTTGCGAGCTATAACATTTGTTTTGCTGAAACAGCTTCCGAGACGAACCTGCTCGGACAGGTTACCGAAATCAGCGGAACCAGCATAACTCTTGCTTTGGGCACCGAAAACAAGCCCGGCGATAACGGAACCGCTCCGTCCGAAGCACCTTCCGGAGAGCCCCCGGCTGCTCCGTCCGAAGCTCCCTCCGGCGATCCCCCTGCCGCTCCGTCAGACGACGGCACGCAGACCCCTCCCTCAGACGGCGGCGGAAAACAGCGTGGCGGAGGTCTGACGCTTACAGGCGAAACACAGACTATTACCGTTACTGACTCCACGGTAATTACAACCGATAACAGAGGCCAGAGCAGCAGCGCAGCGCTGTCCAATATAACGGTGGGAAGTATTCTCAGGGTAACTGTTTCTGACGGTTCCGTAACAGCTATCGTTATCATGCCTAGCGGAGAGGCGCAGCAGCCTCAGCAAAAAGGTGTGTCCGCAACCGCAAGCACATCAACCGTAACAGTCAATGGCAGCCAAATAAGCTTTCAGGCATACAACATCAATGACAACAACTACTTTAAGCTCCGGGATATTGCCAAGGCTTTAAATGGGACAGGAAAGCAGTTCGAGGTTGGCTATGATTCCGCTAACAACGCAATAACCTTAAAAAGCGAAACCGCCTATACAGTTGTCGGCGGCGAGCTTGAAAACTCAGGCAGCGCAGGGAAAAATAACGCCTCCCTTTCAACGGCTGTCGTATACCTTGACGGAACGTCCGTAAGCCTTACCGCATACCTTATCGGAGATAACAATTACTTTAAGCTCCGCGACCTTGCCTCGGCTCTGAATTTTGGCGTTACATACGATAGCACCACAAGTACCATAGTAATTGACACGTCTACCGGATATACGGCCTGATAGAAATACAAACGCGTATTAATAAGCCTTATCCCAGGGGAATTGCAACTTGCAATTCCCCTTTTTTAATTGATTAGCGTACAAAACATTTGATTTTATAACATTCAGATGATAAAATAATATCGTATAATTAATATATACCCATATGAGGAACATAAGGAGGCCGTTTATGAAAAAACGCATGTTTGTATTTTTAATATGTATGGTTCTTCTTATACCACTGCTCTCCATTTCGGCCTCGGCCGACGCCGGGCCGAAGCCATCGGTCGTCCTCGAATTCAAAGGCCTTAAAAATCAGACATATTACGTGACTCTGCTTTCCAAAACCTCCTCCACAGGTCCTTACAGCGCTTACAACGGAAAAAACGACAAATACTACGGCAGCGAAGACAAAAGGGCAATCTGGGAAAAGTTTGTCGCATATAGGGACACAGACGGCTTTTACTTTCTTCAGTATTTCACCGATTGCTCCGGGAGCAATACCTTCAGGTGGGGCTATTATCCGCCGTCCACATTCAAAATCCTGCTCTACTTCCCCGAAAGCGACAAATTTGTCGTCAGCGCCGATACATACGAGAGGTACGCTTTTGACAGCTATTTCACCGTAGACGCCTCCGGACTCAATATTAATTCCGTCACCGCATCCCAAAAAGAAATGAGCGTTAAGCGCACATATAACTTCACCTGGGAGATTCTTTCACTCCTCGCAAGAATTATCATAACCATTGCCGTTGAAATGGCGCTCGCGTGGGTATTGAGCTTCCGAAACAGAAAACAGTTTAGTTTGATTTTGAAAATAAATATCGTTACACAGATAATTCTCAACGTACTGCTCAATATAACAAATTATAAGCAGGGCCTCTTCGCATTTGTATTCCATTACATCTGGATAGAAATACTGATATTTATTATTGAGGGCATAGTCTACTCGAAAAAACTGCGCTCTTATGCTGAAAACCCCGAAAAAGTATTTAGCCCCTGGGGGTATGCTTTCCTTGCCAATGCCGCCTCCTTCGCAGCCGGTATGCTGATAGCTAAGCTGATGCCCGGCATTTTTTAATACTAACCCCTTCAGGAGAGTTATAAATGAACATTAAATATATGCAAAACCTTCTTTCAAAGTTTAATGAAGTAAAAATTATCGGCAAAACAGCCGAAATTAAGGGGCTTGTCTTTCATGTTATGGGCATTGTCCGTTTTGGTAACAGTCTCCGTCTTCTTGCTTTACAGTATGACGAGGATTTTGTCAGGCGTTTGGAGGAATCCGAAATCGCTGAGATAAACGGAATGTCCGAAAAACCAAATACAAATCGTAAGCTTCTTCGGGGTGACGGAAGAATCACTCCAGCGAACGCCTTGGGGACACTTGGCAAGATTCAGATAGGCAATGTGCAATTTGATATTGAGGAAACGAAAAATACACGCTGTGGAATAGAAAACTGTGAAATCACAGTAGCGCTCACAGAATTTTTAAGACTGGGATGGAATCCTGACGGTATAGATAGTTATAATATAGATAACCTGTTTTTAACGTCATCGGGGCTCAAGGGCGAGTTTGACTCGATTCCGGAATTCGGAGAAACACCTGTGCTGCAATTAACGTCAAGAGCTGAGCACACCTCACAACTGGTCGAGCAGCCTGTCATGCTTAGAGTAGGCGCCGAGTATCCCGAGAAACTGCGGTTTTGTAGCCTGCAGACGGGTGAAGAGCATTGGGCGGTAATCAATCGCATATATCTCTGCGATATGTGGGCTGATATGCAGAATAATTTTGACAATCCTCGCCTCAGAGAACAGCTGTCACCAATAGAACTGGAAAAACTAAAAACAGATTTTGAAAACCGGTTTATCGAAATTTGTCCTAAGGGTATGTGCTTCCCAGTTATCGAATACGAATGTGAGGATGGGATAACGCTTCAGTTTTATTCAAGAGAGTGGCTCGACGCCGCGCCTGTTTCAAATCGTTCCAGCACCGCATTCCTAATAAAACCTGATGAGAAATTCGGTGTTTCGGGTCTTCCCTTGAAGGCCGCGCTTATTCACGAGCCAATGCCTGAAAATACAACCAGCATTGAGGCTGAATTATTTCTCTATAACAAGCTTGAGAAATATGATGATTTGATAATATAATGTGCGCTTGATTGAATGGCGCCGCGAAGCAGCACCATTCAATTCGCACATTGATTAGCTGTCTGCTTGCTTAAATGCGTGATTTCACGCATTTAAGCCTTTAAAATGAAACATTTTGTTTTCATTTTAAAGAACAATTCGTTTTGGCGAATTGTTCAGCAGACACTAATTAAGCGTTTATAATTTCTGCTTAAACGGGGTGATATTATTAATAGCTACGAAATCATAATTGAAATGATGAATCCTTGCGGCGGTAAGGCGCACAGCTATGTCCGTATTATCGAAGCCGAGCTCGAGTGCCCTATGGACTATGTGAAAAACGATTTAGGCGGCTGCGAGATTACCGAAACGGTAAACGAAGACGGCTCTGTTGTAATCGAAACCTCAAGAGACGGCTATATCAAGCGCTATACCTTCTCAAAAAACTAATTTTAATTATCGGAGTGATTTTTATGCCACATGTTGCCTTTTCTGCCATGACCACTATTATACCTGTCATCGTCGTCATCGGCTTTATTTTTGTTATCGGAATGATAATAGTCCGCTCTATACAGGGCGCGTCTCAGTGGAAGCGCAATAACGACTCCCCCATTCTCACGGTGGACGCAACAGTAAAAACCAAGAGAGAGGACGTCAGCCACTACCACCATAATACCGGCCCGAATAATATGACTCACATGTCCTCCTCCACTACATATTATGCCACCTTTGAAGTGACAAGCGGCGACCGCATGGAATTCAAGGTTCGCGACACCGAATACGGTATGCTGGTCGAAGGCGATACCGGAAAGCTGACCTTTTAGGGCACTCGCTATCTCGGCTTTGAGCGCGAAAGACGTTAAGTCGACAAGCTCTAGGGGGAATCCAATTCCCCCTAGATACGCGGCTAAAGCCGCGATACCCCCGGTCGCGCACGATTTGCGCGGGCTGTGGTATTTTTCCGAGAAGTGAATTCCCGGAAAAATTGATTTCAATTTCCCTATCAGGGAGTTTTTCGACAGTCTTAAGGGCATTGCCGCTTGGCAATGCCCTTGAATTTTTCTCACAGCGTGTGGTAAAACACCACTATATCCTCATAGCCCTTATCCATCCTAAACCCCTTTGGAATAGTACCTAGCTCCACAAAACCGAGCTTTTTATACAGCCTGATCGCCCTTTCATTCGTCTTAACCACAGCGTTAAACTGCAAAATTCCGAATCCCAGCTCCCTAGCCTTGGCAAGAGAGTGAAGCACAAGCTTCTCGCCTGCCCTCATCCCCCTGGCAGAGGACTTAACGGCATAGCTCGCATTTGAAATGTGTCCGCACCTTCCCACATTATTCGGATGCAGAATATAAAGGCCGAAAATCTCACCGCCGGCTTCCGCAACCGCGCAAAAGCTCTGCGCACCGAAGAACGCCTTTGCCTCCTCAAGGCTAAGCGGCTCCTCCTGCGGAAAGGCCTCGCCCTCGTTTACAACCTCGTTCCAAATCCCGATCATCTGCTCAATATCCCGATTTTCAAATCCTCTTATAGTTAACTCCATAATAGCCCACCAAACCCAAAATATGCTCTAATAATACAACTATATCTCTATTTCCGTCAACTTTACATATCAAAAAATGTGTGATAAACTAGCTATTCAAATAAAACCGGTTTAGACAAAGGAGATTCTGTGCGAAATGAAAGAGAGACATTTCGGCATTGACCTGCTGCGAATAATATCAATGTATATGGTCGTAACCCTGCACATTCTGGGCTACGGAGGCATTCTGGCTAGCCTTCCCGCCGAATCCCTAGGGTTCAAAGTTGCCTGGCTGCTTGAAATCGCGGCCTACTGCTCGGTAAACTGCTACGCCTTGCTCAGCGGCTATGTTTCCGTAAAAACAAACTTCAAATACTCAAGAATAATCGTCCTCTGGCTTCAGGTGGCGTTTTATACGCTGCTCACAACGCTTATTTTTAAGTACTATAAGCCCGAGGTCATGATGCCCGGGTCGCTTTTCAGGGCGCTCACGCCTGTAACCTCGTCTCAGTACTGGTACTTTACGGCCTACTTCGGCATGTTCTTCTTCATACCCTTTTTCAACAGCCTGATAAACTCACTGAACAAAAAGCAGTTCAAAATACTTATCGTTTCGCTCATCGTCATATTCTCGGTCGTGCAAACGCTTATCCCCGGCGATATCTTCAAAACCTCCGGCGGCTACAGCATGTTCTGGCTGATAGTGCTCTACTTCCTCGGTGCCTACTTCAAGCTCACCGAAGAAGACAGAAAACGCGGAAAGCTCTGGTACCTCGCGGGATTTGTAATCAGCGTCCTTCTCGTCTGGGTCTATAAATTCCTTCCCCTCGGACCTAAATTCAACGGAAACCTGTTTATCGGCTACTATTCGCCCTTTATCCTCTCCTCGGCAGCCTTCCTCCTGCTGTTTTGCTCAAAGCTCAAAATCAAAGGCAAGATTCCGAAATTTCTGATAAAAACCCTCGCACCCGCCTCCTTCGGAGTTTACCTGATACATACGAACCCGCTAATATGGGAGTCGATAATAAAAAACAGATTTGTAGGCTATGCAGCGAGCAGCACGCCGAAGCTCGTTCTTCTGGTGCTTGTAACAGCCGTCGCAATCTATCTCGCCTGCTCCCTCATCGATTTGCTCAGAATCGCGTTGTTTAAATTGTTGAGGATAAATAAGCTCTCGGAAATAATCGAAAAAAACCTCTCCAAAATCCTAAACAGATACATCTTCAAGGACAAGGAACTGATAACTAAAAACTAAACCCAAGGACTGCCTCACTCAAGGCAGTCCTTAATAATTTTTACCCCATCCTATTCCGCTACTTGCAAAACCGCTCTCCAAGGCTCTCCCTCCGAAAGAACTGTTGCGCAGTTTGTTCCCCCTATTTAATCATCGCTTTTCTCCAAGGCTCCCTCTGACGAGGGAGCTGTCGAGCAAAGCGAGACTGAGGGAGAGAACTCCATGCAATGTATCCACTACTGACTATCCCCCCTATTCCCCGCCAAGTACCCTCGCCGCCGCGTCCGCAAACATGCGTATCGCCGCAAGCGCCTCCTCAAGAGTATCTCCGCTGCTGCCGACCTCAATCAGAAGCGAACCCGGCGAGGTCTGCTGGTTGTATCTGTCGGCGGAAATTACTATCGGCCTTGTGAGCCCCTTGTACTTCGCGTTCATCGCGGCCTGAAGCTGAAACGCAAGCTTAAGATTCTCCTGCCAGTGCGGGTTTGAAAGTCCGGCAGAGCCCGTTCCCACCACCAGCATGATCTGCGAAGAGCTCTTGCCGTTAATGCTCACCGCGGTCTTATACGCCTTGCCGTCCGCGTCCATAAACGCGTCCCTGTGCAAATCTATAACGACCCTTATACTAGGGTACTTCTTCAGATAATCCTCTACAGAGCCCAGCGAGCGGCTGTAGGAGCCCGAATAGCTCGGATAGTCGTACTTCACTCTGTCGTGTATAACCGAAAAGCCCTTCTTCTCAAGCTCTCTCGTTAGCTCCTCCCCAACGCGAATCACGTTATGCTCATTATCCAGCGTGCGCGCCTCGCCCGTCTCCTTATAGCTCCCGTCGCAAAGATAAGACTCCGTGCTGTGCGTATGGATAATAAGTATCTGCGGAGAACCGTCAAATTTAAGCCCCAAAGGCTGGCTAAACAGCGCGGCTACGTCTATGCCACTTGTCTCCCCCTTCATTTCAATGCCCTCATAAGTCAGCGGCGGCGTATTAACCGGCATCGGAGTCGGCGTTGGAGTAGGAGTCGGCGTTGAAATCGGAGTCGCACTGGGACGAGGCGTAACCTTCTCCGTCGCCTGAGGCGCAGGCGTTTTGATTACCTCAGGTGTGTATTCGGGAAGCGTACCAGACAGCGTTTTCGCATCGGGCCTTGCCCCGAACTCAAACATATAAACCGCGCCTGCAACACCCTCGCTCCCTCCCGCCCATTTGGTTAAAGTCTTAAGCCCCCTCAGCGTTACGGGTGAAAACGCCAAAATCATCGCAATAATAAAAACCGAAGGTCTGGCAATTTGCCTTAAAACCTTCCCCGGCCGCGGCAATTTGATAGAACGTATTATAATTCTGCGTCGTCTAAATCTTCTCATCAGTTTGTCCTCCGACTATATGTATATGATGAGAAGGACAAATTATGATGGACAGGTTCTTGCGCCGCGCTCTCCGCCGTGGTAAAATCAGCAGGAAATTAAAAAAGGAGACTTAACGTGGCATTTGTATATAAACCCACCGGCGTTTGCTCAAAGAAAATGGAAGTGGAGCTTGACGGCAAAACAATAAAAAGTGTAACAATCAAAGGCGGCTGCGACGGCAACCTGCAGGGCATCTCGCGCCTTGTAGAGGGCATGAGCGCCGAAGACGCGATAAAAAAGCTTCGCGGCATCCGCTGCGAATTCAGAAAAACCTCCTGTCCCGACCAGCTTTCAATAGCAATTGAACAGGCCATGCAGGAAAAATAAGGCTTATATTCCAAGCCAAATTTTTCGGATTTTGACTGTGATTTTTTTGCCTTTACAGGGCATACTTATGTTGACATCTAAGGAATCGCTGATTAATTCGCGTTGGATGGATGGGCGAGAGAAATTTACGTCAGTTCGTTCAAAAAACGCAGGCAATACTTTGTGTATTAACGAGGCTTTTTGGGCGAACTGGCGTAAATTAATCCGCTTAGCCGCCGACTGCGAATCAGCGGTTCCTAATGATAATGTGTCACTTATATAGGAGGAAAAATTATGTCAGATATGCGATTTGTAAGAGGCGTTTGCATTGGCATGATCGCAGGCGCTGCTGTCGGCGCTGCAGTAATGCCCAAGAAAAAAGCCACCAAAAGCAGCTTTGCAGGAAAAGCGATAAGAACAGCAAGTGAAGTCCTGGATCAGGTTTCAGACGTTTTAGGACTGTAGTACTGTATCAATAAATTTGCGGTACATTGATAAAATGTGCCGCAAATTTTTAATTAAGGCAAAAAAACTGTTGCATTTTGTAATGCAGCGTGTTAATATACTAAGGCACGTGAGCGCCTGTAGCTCAGCCGGATAGAGTAACTGGCTACGAACCAGTAGGTCAGGGGTTCGAATCCCTTCAGGCGTGCCAAGCAAGAAAAGCCCTGAAACCGCTGTATTTATGCGGCGTTCAGGGCTTTTCTTTTTTGTTTTTCACGCTTTTTCACAACACGTATTCTAGCACTTTTAAGCATGTTTTTACATAGATTTGTTGTCAAAATGTTGTCAGCCTAATTGAGAAAAAAACGAACCGGCAGAGTCAACTAAGATTCTGCCGGTTCGTAATAAACATAATGTTAAATCCTTTTCGTAATTATAAATTGCTTACTAATTTGATTGCTCATTAAATAAACTAAATTCTTCATTTATTTTAATCACAATTAATACCATAATTTTCAGTAGCTGAATATAATCTTTTTGATGATCTTCTTCTCGTAATGAATGTGTTCCATGTATGTATTTGTTTCGCAAATCATGACCGTTAGAAAATTCAGCTTTGTTTAGAATAAAATTGATGTACGATTGCTCTGGTTTAGAAAATAATGATGCCTCATACTGAATCTCATCAGATTCGACCATGCTATTTAATAAACTTTCATAACGATCCAGATACTTTAAGCAGCTAACTTGATTGCTATATAAATCTTTCAAAATACTAGCTTTTACCGTGTTTAGCACTAGATTTCCACTGTCATTAATGGTTATACAATCGTGCTGTGATAACCAATCGATTTTGGGTTTTTGATACTCTACAAAATCTTCTAAATTCATTACTTCATTTTTAATAAGAGAATAAAAGTTGTCATAACTGCTTAGAGTCTTTTTCGTATAAGCCAGTCCAGATTGATCGGAGAATAGTAAATTCATATTGCCTTTGCATATGTCATTTTTAGGATATATATACTTCTCTCGGAAAAAGCTTGGAACACTCTCTAATTTTACATGTCCAGATGAGATTTCAAACAATTTTCTATTAATGCTACCTTCTGTTACAAACAATGAAAACTGCTTCAAAACACTATCTATTTGGGAAGCTATTAATTTACATTTTTCTAGGTCAGTTGTTCCATTTGAAGGAGTTATAAAGCTAAATCCTTCCGACTGAAATTCCTCATTAAGATAAGATTCAAAAAACCATTTGAACAGGCCTTCCAATTTGATATTAATACGGGAAAGCTCCTGTATATATCCCGATATCTGCAAATCGAAAAACATATGCTTTATATTATACTGCATACCCGTTTTGTAATCTTTTTTACCTTTAACACCCAAAAAGCGTTCTAATACACCTAATTCTGCTGGCTGCGATACAAATTGACTTCTAAAAAATCTATCTACATATTGAAAAAGATATATGAAGTTATTCATTAAAGTCGGATAATCTTTATTTTCTTCAATCCATTTTATACTATATGATATAGAGGGATAATGGCTGTCAGTATCAGAATATAATATTTCTTCGTCTTGCGTTTTAGAAAAGCTTACTTTCGCCCCATATGCAAACCCGCTATTATTTGAAAAAAAAGATTCCGAATAAGCTTCATATTTTTGTTGCGCTTCTAGTCTTGTCTTGTCATTAAGAGGTAATTCTGGTGTGCTTTGTGATACTCCAATTAATGCTAGTGTAGTGTATCGATGATAATTATCAAAATAATACTTTCCATATAAGCCGTTTTATAGTATAATAAAAGAAACGGCGGTGATGTTATGGCAAGGCCAAAAATGTATGTAATTACATTAACAGATGAGGATATCAAACAACTGAAATCGATCATTAAGAAAAAGACAACATCAAAAACTATACGTAGCCGATGCCAGGTCTTGCTTGATCTTGATGAAGCACACGGAAAACCGATGACACATGAACAGAGTGCGAAGTCAAATGGAATCTGTATGGCAACTGTAACAAATATCGTCAAGGATTATTATGTTGGCGGCATTGATGCTGTAATCATATACAATCGCAGCGTTAATTCAGATAACGCAAAACGGAAACTGGATGGACGCGCCGAGGCTCGATTAATAGAGATCGCCTGCGGACCAGCTCCCGACGGCCATAGTAGATGGACTCTTCGTCTTCTTGCAGAAAAGGGCAAAGTTGAACTGGATGTCCCTGTCAGCAAGGATGCAATCGGACGTGCCTTAAAAAAAACAAACTTCGGCCTCACAAAAACGACTACTGGTGCATCCCACCGAAAGAAGACGCCGAATTCGTAGCCTGTATGGAAGATGTACTTGATGTATATGAACTTCCATACAATCCGCAGATTCCTGTGGTCTGCATGGACGAGAAGCCATATCAACTTCTAGGCGAAGCAAGACAACCGCTTCCAATGCGTCCTGGTAATGACTGCAAGATTGATTCTGAATACGTGAGAAATGGCACCTGCAGTATCTTTGTATTTAGCGAACCACTTGGCGGTATTCGGCATGTCAGTGTTAGAGAACATCGGACTGCCACAGACTGGGCAGAGGAGATTAAGTATCTCGCAGATGTTATGTACCCGAATGCTGAAAAAATCATTCTGGTCATGGACAACTTGAATACACATAAACCGGCTTCACTCTACAAAAAGTATCCACCTGCAGAGGCAAGGAGAATCATCAAACGGTTAGAGATTCACTATACGCCTAAGCACGGAAGCTGGCTTGATATGGCAGAAATCGAGCTCAACGTAATGACACGCCAATGCCTCTCGAAAAGGATTGAGGCAATCGATACATTACGGCTTGAGCTTTCGGCTTGGGAAAGTGATCGCAATTCGGCCGAGGCGAGAATCTTGTGGCATTTTAAAACTGATGCTGCGAGAGAAAAGTTGATATCTCTTTATCCAACGACTGTTTCAATTCAGTCATAACATGTTAATGGGGTTATGCTATATATCATCGATACAACACACTAGATAGTTTGGATTGGCTGTTTCTGATCTGATATAATCTAAAATAACTTTTTCTCTAAGTTCGCCGGATAGCTCCTTTGGAAACCAGAGCGTTTTTTTAGAATTCTCATTTACCTCAAGAAATTGTGCCATTAATAGCTCTGCACTATTAGATGATTTTTTCATATGATTTGCTATCGCTTGCCCGAAATTGTAAACAATATCTTTTTGCTTCAATAATTGATGTAAATGAAAATCTGGCTGTTCAATTGCTTTAGTAAAAGTCTCTTCAGAGATGCACTTATATATTTTATATTTACTAATAAGAAACCAAAAATCCTCAATATAATCGATATCAACTTCTTCTAATCTTTGCAAAAAGTTGTCATCATTGATGCAAGAGAAAAAGATAGCCATGATATGTGCAAACTCTTTAACTTGTTCATAAGTATATTTAGCTCCCAT
>CAYQMY010000020.1:0-18238 GCA_964418735.1 uncultured Oscillospiraceae bacterium
TATTTCTTACGACAGAATGTAGTAAAAAATGAAAGAGCCTTCTATTTTTTTATTTCATAATAAAGGAGTAAAGCCATGCCTAGCGATATTTTTGTTACAAATATTGATAGAGAAAGGATTGAAGAAATCCTGAAAAAAATGTACGAGAATAACCAAACGCCCGATAAAGCCGTAAAAAAACTTGAGGGCGAGCTTAGAAGAGCCAAGGTGGTCGATTCTCAAAAGATTCCAAGTGACGTTATTACCTTAAATTCAAAGGCGCTGCTCAATCTCAACGACGAGGATGTAGAGGTTTCGCTGGTTTATCCGGAAGATGCTGATCTGAGCGCGATGAAGCTCTCAATTTTCTCGCCAATAGGCACAGCTATTCTCGGCTACAGGGAGGGGAATACCGTTTCGTGGGAGGTTCCGTCCGGCACTTCGGAGATACATATAAAAAAGATATTGTACCAGCCTGAGTCTGCGGGCGATTATCATCTTTAAGACTTTGAAAAGCAATTAAAAATGCGTCTTGAAACGGATTTATGCCGTTTTAAGACGCATTTCTGACTGTCAAAAAACTCCCTCGCAGGGAAATAGAAATCATTTTTCCGGGAATTCATTTCTCGGAAAAATTCCACAGCCCGCGCAAACCGTGCGCGACCGGGGGTATCGCGGCGTAAGCCGCGTATCTAGGGGGTATTGGATACCCCCTGGAAGCTTGTCCGTTAAGGTTTATCTTGTAAGCACTTTTATCCACTTGTAGCGGTTTACCTTTATCCCGTTCGGAACGCATTTTATAATCTGGTCCAGCTTAAGACAGATAAAGGTCACGGCCGGCGGCCAGCCCAATACAAAAGCGCTTATAGCTGCGAGAGGAATCGTGAAGCCGAAGGTGAAAAGGGCATCGACTATCATTCCGTATCTGGTATCGCCCCCGCTCTGAATAATTCCGGCCACAACGGGGAACTCGTAAGCGGTGCCGATGGCGGTGATTGCGAGTACGAGCATAAAGGTCTTTGTTAGCTCCTTCGCCTCGGGTGTAAGCGTGTAAACGTCAATCATGAATGAACGCAGTATCAGTATAAGTATACAGGACAAAATGCCCACCACTAAAAATATAAATTGGAAAGTTTTAGAATAGCTGCGTATTTTATCTGTGTTTCCCGAGCCGATGGTCTTTCCGATTATAACGGCGCTCGCGCCGCCCGACGCGTGGAAGAGAATGGAGGCAATTTGAAACATAGCCGCCGCTATGCTGTTCGCGGCAATCGCGGCGCCGCTTACATGCCCGAGTATCGCGGTTTGAGCAAGCTGCCCCACGCCCCAAAGCGTGCTTGAGATAACGACAGGCAAAGATATGCGGATATAGTCTTTAAAGTAATACCAGTCGCTTTTGAGCCATTGCTTAAAGCGGATTTTGAGCTTTTTGTCAGCGAAGCGCACATATATTATGACTATCAGAAGCTCAATCAGTCTTGCAATAAGCGTGGCAAGCCCTGCGCCCCTCGCACCCATCTCCGGGAAGCCGAAGCGCCCGAATATAAGAACATAGTTTAGGATTATATTTACAAATAAGCTGCTCAGAGCCGTGATCGGCGCTATTCTTGTGGTCTCGACACTGCGGAAGGTCAGTATCAGCGTGTTCGAAATTATAAATACAAAGTATGTAAAGCAGATATATTTGAGATACTCGACGCCCTGCGCAATTATTTCCGGTTCGTTTGTAAGCACCGAAAGCGCCTCGGTGGGGAAAAAGTAGGTGCCTGCGGCGAAGATTAGGCCGGCAACTGCGGCGAACTTTATGCCCATTGCTATGATGCGCTTTATGGGTTCCGTTTCACCCCTGCCCCAGTATTGGGCGGCAAGCACAACGACGCCTGTCGCGATGCCTACAGAAATCATCTGCAGCAAAAATTGAATTTGGTTTGCGAGGGCGACGCCGGACATGGCGCTTTGGCTGTATGCCCCGATCATTATGTTATCGGCAAAATTGACGGTGAAGGTGATAAGTCCCTGCGCCGCAATGGCCCCTCCAAGCGAAAAGAACCATTTGTAAAAACCGCGTTCGCGGACAAGTAGTGACATTTTGCTCCTCCGGATAGTGTTTTTGCTATTATTATAGCATTTTTCGGCGTGTTTTCAAAGATAGAGTCGAAAAATAAAAATTTACATACGCAGGCATGGCTATGCGTATTTAGGCCCTAAAAATATTTTTTAAAAGCCCTTGACAATAGCGGAAAATAGTGGTACGCTACACATGCGGTTAATCACTAGACTAACTGACCAAATAACGAAGGGGGTTGTATATTGACCTTTCAAGAAGAACGGCCGCTATTTCTGCAGATTGCGGAGCAGCTTGAGGAGGGAATACTCTCGGGCGCTTTTCCGGAGGAAGGCCGCGTGCCGTCAATAACCGAGTATTCCGTCGCGTATAAAATCAATCCGGCGACCGCCCTCAAGGGAATAAATCTACTTGTGGACTCGGGACTGTTGTATAAGAAGAGGGGATTAGGAATGTTTGTCGCTACAGGAGCGAAGGAGAAGCTTATGTCTCAGCGAAGAGACAGATTTTTCGCGGATTATATCGAGAAGCTTGTGAGGGAGGCCAAAAATCTCGGCCTTTCTGCCACTGACCTCACAAATATGATAGAGAGGGGGTTTAGTAATGCCGATTGAGATTAAAAATGTTTCAAAGAACTTTGGTGATACGCGAGCGCTCGATAATGTTACTCTGGATTTCGGAGACAATAAGATTTACGGTCTTTTGGGGAACAACGGCGCGGGCAAATCCACGCTGCTCGCCATTTTGACCGACCGCCTGCGTCCTACGGCCGGAACGGTTACGGTGGACGGCGAGACGCTTATTAACAACGACTCTGCTCTCGGCAAAATCTTTCTCGCTTCCGAGCAGAACATGTTTTCCGAAGACATGAAGGTTAAGGCTGCGTTTAAGGCCGGGAAGATGTTCTATCCGGAGTTTGACAGTGAATACGCAGACGCGCTCGCGGAGAAATTCGGTCTTGACAAAAAGAAGAGGGTAAAGGCGCTGTCTACGGGCTATTCTTCGATTTTTAGGCTGATATTGGGCCTTGCAGCGAATACTAGGTATCTGCTGTTTGACGAACCTGTTTTGGGACTCGACGCCCAGCACAGAGATATGTTTTATCGCGCTTTGATGGAGAAGTACGCTGAAAGACCTTGCACAGTTGTGATATCAACGCACCTTATAGCCGAGGCGGCAGACCTTATCGAGCACGCTGTAATAATCAGAAACGGCAGAATACTTAAGGATTGCGCAAGCGAGGAAATCTTAGCCGGAGCGTACTCGGTATCCGGCCCGGCGGCCTTGGTCGATAAGTATGCCGAAGGAAGGCATGTCCTGAGCTCAAACTCAATCGGCGGCCTTAAAACTGCCTCGCTACAGGGAGAGCGCGGCACTCTGCCGGAGGGACTGGAGTTTTCCGAGATCAATCTTCAGGACTATTTCATAAGCCTTATGGAGGATGAAGACAAGAAATGAAAATGAATTTAACACCGGCTCTCCGCTACCAGTTTGGAGTCTTTATGAAGGAAGCCGCTGCAATAATGATCGCGTTTGTTATGTTTATAGCGTTATCGTTTATCTTTTCCGTAACAGTTAACACGGATTCTGACTCCATAAGTTTTACCGGATACGGTTTTATGATAGCTGTTTTTATGTTCGTAATGGGAATCGTAAATATACGCACAAATCTCAGGCTTTGTATGCAGTTTGGAGTTTCTCGCAGGACCACGTTTTTAGGTGAGCTGCTGGTTATATTGTCGGGGTCTTTGCTTCTCTCGATTGCCGTGCAGATTTTTATGGCTATCGAGCGCGTGCTACCCGGCAACAGCTTTAGATTAAATGCGTCCGATATTTACCAGATTATATTTCTGAGAGGTACAAACGTTGCACTTACTTTAGGAGATAGCATAAATAGTATAATGCTCAACACTAGCCTGATGCTTGCTCTGGCTCTTTTTGGAATGTTCTTTTCGCTGCTGTTCTGGAGACTCAGCAAGTTTTGGACCGTTGCTGTGGTGGTAGCAATGGTGCTCTTAGTAAATGGCGTGCCCCTCGTGGGTTTCAGGCTGGGACTGGATGTTTCTCCGTTTTTCAGATGGATGGCGGCGTCGCCGATTAACTTCGTGCTGTTCTGGCTGATTCTGGCCGTAGTTTTTGCGGTGGTAAACTGGCTCCTTTTGCGAAAAGCAAACGTTAAAGCGGCGAAATAGGAATTGCATTTTTACGGCTATAAACATTTTTAAAGCCTGCGCAAGTAAAGCTGCGCAGGCTTTAATGCATTCCTGTTTTACATAATCTTAATACAATCTTAAGACTTTTACTCATTGCTTCTTAAAACATATTACTGTAGAATAATGGTAAAGGGTGATGGAATATGTATAATATACTTATCTGCGATGACGAAAGGGATATTGTTTCGGCGCTCAGGATATATCTGAAGGCGGAGGGTTTTCAGACCTTTGAAGCCTATACAGGCGGGGAAGCTCTGGAGGTGACGACAAAAAATGATATTCACCTTGTGCTGATGGATATCATGATGCCGGAGATGGACGGAATATCGGCCATGGTTAAGCTTCGCGAGGAGCACAATATTCCCGTAATACTCCTTACTGCGAAGAGCGAGGATACGGATATCATTCTAGGCTTGAATCTGGGAGCCGATGACTATATCACTAAGCCCTTCAATCCGGTTGAGGTTCTTGCGCGTGTAAAATCAAAGCTTCGCAGATACATGCAGCTTGGCGGCAGAGCCGTCACCTCGGAGCCGCAGACGAGCTACGCCGTCGGCGGAATTGAGCTTGATGATAAGACAAAAGAGGTTTTTGTGGACGGGGAAGTAATAAACCTTACTCCGACAGAATATGAAATTTTGAAGCTGTTTTTGCAGCGGCCGGGCGAGGTGCTTTCACCCAAGGAAATTTATATCGAGGTCTGGAAGGACACACCCTGTGGCGCGGAGAGCACGGTCGCCGTACATATTCGCCACCTTAGAGAGAAAATTGAGATAAATCCCGCGGAGCCGAGATATCTAAAGGTCGTCTGGGCTCAGGGTTACAAGCTGGAGGGCGCAGTTAAATGAAAAGCAGCTTGACGCATAGCCTGTCCGCAAAAATTGTTGCGATATTTCTTGTAACTATAACCTTTATAATAACGGCCGGGATGGCCACGGGAATAGTTCTTGTTGCTTTTGTCGGCGGTTACGAGGGAAATCTGGACTCGGCGAAAGAGGTAGTTGCGAAAGAATTTCTTTATGAATATATTGATGACATCGCAAGCAGTTATTATTATGGCGTGGATTTGCCATCGGAATACGAAAATGCTAATTTCTACTATACAATACGAGATACTGACGGAAAGCTGCTGGTTTCGAATTACTCCGACCAGAAAACTATCGGCTCTGTTCAGAGCATCCAAAGGGTTGACTACCGAAGGACATACAACAGCAAGATCGGCGAATACGAATATGTAGCAGCGGCAACCTATGACATTACGCTTTACTGTAAGGTTGAGCTAAGTCAAAGCGACGGCATGTCTATGGCCCTTTATTTTATAGACTTGGGATATAACTGGAGATATGCAGCGATTGTACTCTGTATAATCGGCGTGATATTGTTCTTTGCCTTGATGGTTTTTTTGTACTGCAGCGCCGGCCGTCGTCGGGGCGAGGAAAAAGCGGTGCTGAATAAGATAGACCGAATCCCTTTTGATTTATACACTGCGTTTTTTGTTTCTATCGCCTTTTTGGAAGGGGCGTTTCTAAGCAGCTTCGACAACGACTGGGCGAAATTAATAGCAGTAATAATATTGGGAATATTCGATTTCCTGCTTTTGCTTGGATATACGATGAGCTTCGCAACCCGATTGAAGGTCGGAGGCCTTCTGAAAAATACAATTATTTATAAAATACTAAGCCTGCTTTGGCGCTTGCTGAGGAAAATGTTCAAAGGCATAGGCTATATGTGCGGAAGTCTTCCGCTTATATGGAAGACCGCGCTTTTTGCAGGTGCGATTACGCTGATAAATCTGATTATCGCGTTTGCGTTAAGGGACGGTGCTGTTGTGCTTATTTGGTTTCTGGAAACGATAATTGTGGTACCAACCGTGCTGTTTTCGGCGGCAGCGTTTCGCAGGCTTCAAAAAGGGGCCGAGGTGGTTGCCGGGGGCGATCTCAGCTATCAGGTTGACAAGAGATATATGTTCTGGGACTTTAAAAGATTTGCCGATAACCTCAACAACATCAGCGCAGGAATGTCTAGAGCCGTTGATGAACGCCTTAAGAGCGAGCGCTTTAAGACAGAGCTTATTACCAACGTATCACATGACATAAAAACTCCTCTCACCTCGATAATTAACTACGTGGATCTGATAAAAAAGGAAAAGCCCGAAAGCGAAAACATGAAGGAGTACGTCGATGTGCTTGACCGTCAGTCCTCGCGGCTTAAAAAGCTGATTGAGGACCTCGTTGAGGCGTCAAAGGCGTCTACGGGAAATCTCGCTGTAAATTTCGCGCCCTGCGAAATTGGCGTTCTGCTTGCTCAGACCATAGGGGAATATCAGGGTAAGCTGGAGGCCGCGGGGCTTGAGCTGATAATCAACCAGCCTGACGACCCGGTAAGAATAATGGCCGACGGGCGGCATCTTTGGCGCATTTTTGACAACCTTATGAACAACGTCTGCAAGTACGCGCAGCCCGGAACGCGCGTATATCTCGACTTGGAGACAGCCGGGAATAGGGCGATTGTGAGATTCCGCAATATTTCAAAGTACCCCTTGAACATAACCAGCGAAGAGCTGATGGAACGCTTTGTCCGTGGGGACAGCTCGAGAAACACTGAGGGAAGCGGGCTGGGGCTTTCTATCGCGAGGAGTCTTATTGAGCTGCAGCACGGTGAAATGAAGCTCACGGTTGACGGTGATCTTTTCAAGGCTATTCTTATATTCGAGCGTATGAAATAAACTTAAATACAGGGGAAGGGATAGCCCAAGGCTGTGTGAAATGCGGTGAACCGCTGCGTTTATAAGACAGAGGTGCGGGTGTGCTTGCCGCTTATGAAAAACAAGGTGTTTACGGAGAAACAGAGAAAACTATTTAGCATAGCATCGATTTCGATTTTCGTTCTGCTTTCGGCGGCGGTGTGTTGGTTCGTCGGCAGGCCGATGCTTGAGTTTATTTCTGAGCCTGAAAGGTTCCGAGAATGGGTTTGCAATCATGGCTTTTGGGGAAAGGCGGCCTTCGTCGGAATGGTTGTTCTGCAGATAGTGGTGGCGATTATTCCGGGAGAACCATTGGAAATCGGGGCCGGATATGCCTTTGGTGTATGGGAGGGAACGCTGCTTTGTCTGATCGGAGCGCTGATTGGCAGTATAATCGTGTTCCTCTTCGTGCGGTATTTCGGGGTGAAGGTTGTTCATGTATTTTTCCCAGAAGAAAAGATTCAGTCGCTTAAGTTTTTGCAAAACAGCAAAAAACTAAATTTGCTGACCTTTATTGTCTTTTCAATCCCCGGAACTCCCAAGGATATACTATGTTACTTTATGGGACTGACAAAAATGAAGCTGTCGACATGGGTTTCAATTACAGCGGTTGCACGAATCCCACCGATTGTGACCTCGACAATCGGTGGAAACGCGCTGGGCCTGAAGCAGTACCAATTTGGGATTATTTTTTTGTTAGCTACCTTTCTTATCAGCGGATGTGGTATACTGGTATACAGGCAAATCTGCAAATCGCAAAAAGGAGAAGATGGTAATGGAATCAATTAAGCTGGTGAATTATATTATTGCGATAGTGTTTGCTGCCTGCTATGCCTATCAATACTTATATATACTTGTGCCTTTTGTAAAAAAAGATAAGCCCTGCGGGGTTGTGAGTTTACATAAATACGCTGTCCTGATCTCTGCGAGAAACGAAGAGCTTGTCATCGGACAGCTGCTCGACAGCATAAAAAATCAAGACTACCCTGCCGGGGAGCTGACGGTGTTTGTGGTAGCGGATAACTGTACGGATAACACGGCAAATATAGCTAGGAGCTGCGGCGCGGTTGTTTGGGAGCGCTTCAACAAGGAATACGTCGGCAAGGGCTATGCCATGGACTTTCTGCTCGGAAGAATCCGCGAGGAATACGGCTGGGAAAATTATGACGCTTATTATGTTTTTGATGCGGATAATCTTTTAAGCGAAAACTATATTACCGAAATGAACAAGGTGTTCTCTCAGGGATACAGAATTGTAACAAGCTACAGAAATTCCAAAAACTACGGTGACAGCTGCATTTCAGCCGGCCACGCGCTGTGGTTTCTGCGTGAGTCGGAGTATCTTAACCATGCGAGGATGCTGCTTGGCACAAGCTGCGCGGTTTCGGGTACGGGCTTTGTGTTCTCTCGGGAAATACTAGAAAAAAACGGTGGCTGGCCCTTCCATCTTCTGACCGAGGATGTGGAGTTTACAGTTCACAGCGTTCTTGACGGTGAAAAAATTGGCTTTTGCTCAACGGCGGTTTTGTTTGATGAACAGCCTAAGACCTTCATTCAGTCTTGGAATCAGCGTATGAGGTGGGCAAAAGGCGGCGTGCAGGTGTTTCGCAAATACGGGTTAAAGCTGCTCAAAGGTATTTTTTCTAAAAAGTGCTTCTCCTGCTTTGACATGACGATGGCTATTATGCCGGCTTTTCTCCTTTCGGCTTTAGGCGTTGCCGTTAATACAGCCGCCATAATTATCGGAATATGTGCGGGAGATAACTTTTTGGTAGGGTTTCAATCGGTTTTTGAAACCTTAAGGAACTGCTATTTAATGCTATTTGTAATAGGTCTGATCACCACGGTTTTTCAGTGGCGGCAGATATATACGACGGCTTTGAAAAAAATAATCTATACCTTTTCATTCCCCCTGTTTATGTTCGTCTACATTCCAATCTCATTTATTGCAATTTTCAAAAAGGTTCAGTGGAAGCAGATTAAGCATACCGAGGCCGTGACGCTAAAGGAAGTAATCGGAGAAAACGTCTCTTTTTAATAGTAACCCCATTACAAGGAGAGATAAATGAACAATTTCAGAATGCTGATAGAGTACGATGGCGGAAGATATAAGGGCTGGCAGAGGCTCGGCGGCGGCGAGAATACGATTCAGGAAAAGATTGAAAACGTACTCACGGAGCTTACGGGCGAAGCGGTAGAAATAATCGGCTGCAGCCGTACTGACGCGGGCGTGCACGCCTATGCCCAGACCGCAAACTTTAAAACGGGCGGGAGTTTTACGGCTGACCAGGTGAAGGCGTATCTGAATAACTACCTGCCGCACGATATCTGCGTCAAAGAGGTTCTGCGGGTAAACGAGAACTTCCATGCAAGATATAACGCAAAGGCGAAAACCTATTTATATAGGATTTGGAATCGGGATTACGCAAATCCGTTTATGAGAAAGTACAGCACTCATGTCAAGGAAGGGCTCGATGTTACACGCATGAGGGATGCGGCCCGGCATTTCGTCGGTGAGCACGACTTTACTGCTTTTTCTAACGCAAAATCGAAGAAGAAGTCAATGACGCGCGAGATTTACTCCGTTACCGTGGAGGAGAGTGAGGGCTTTGTCCTCATCAGGCTGCGCGGCAGCGGCTTTCTATACAATATGGCGAGAAAGATGGTCGGAACCATTATTGCGGCAGGGCTCGGCAAAGAAAATCCCGACGCTATTCCGGAAATTATCGCTTCTAGAGACAGGGGCAGGGCTTTGTATATGGCTGAAGCCTGCGGGCTTTATCTTGAGAATATAGAATACTGATAGCGAAAAAAGGAGTACCGCGGGGCATTATGCCCCGCGGTACTCCTTTACATTTTTGATTTTCGATTTGATATGCTGGATACGGCGTAGATAATAAGGGAAACAGAGACAAACGCCAGACCCCAGTACAGATAATAGGAAATATATGCCGAGTCGGTGCCGTAAATTTCAAAAACTCCCTTGATACAGCTGCCGACTGTAAGCACAGAGATGCCCGAATTGTAAAAGCAGCGCACAAAGGGGCCGGGATAAGGTATGGAGCGCAGTAAGAGGAGCGTAAGGCTCGGCAGCAGGCCGCCCGCTAAAGGAATCAAAAACAAATATACCATATAAGGGGAATAGACTCCGTGGCTGAAATGCTCATAGACCGCGCTGAACAAAATGCAGAAGGCGGCAATTCCCGTATATATAAGCAGCGTTCTGCAAATTTTTTTGTTCCTGTCAATATCCGATGCAGACAATATCGCTCACGCTCCGTTCCGTAAATGTTCTGCCGTCGGCGGTCGGGTTGTTGATTAACTCTCCGCTGAAGTACATGGTTGAAGAGCCGCCGCCGTCAAGATTATAGGCGCAGGTCGCGCCCAGCTCGGACATGAACTGCGCAAGCTGGTAGAGGGTGAGCCCAGTACTCTCGCTTGTGCGCCCGTCCGATACGACAAAAAGATAGTGCAGGTCGCCGACGATTCCAATAGCCGTTCTGGGGTTGCTGGTCTTGGCGCGGTCCACCTCCGAGCTTTCGGAGACCGTAATTTCCCCGTTTTCAACAATTCCCGGCCCAAATGAGAGTACCTGCAAAGCACCTTCGTTCAGAAGCTCCTCCGCTGTTATATCCCCCTCCCGTATGACGCCAAGAGAACCGTCAGCCCATATTACGAGGTCCTGCTGGTCACTGCCCGCACTTTGTGAGCGGTAGAGCACGCCGTCGCGTATCACATAGCCCTTCGTTCGCGCACCGTAGTAATCGCCGTTAATTGCCAGAATTGCGCTGTTGTTTTTTGCTGTGACGGAGGTTTTGTCGGTTACGTTTTTTCCGTAAGTGTTTTTCGCGAGGGCGGTTTTTAAATACTCTGATTTTGATAGATATACGTCAGCGACATAGATTGTGGTGTCGTATTTGCGGTATTCGGAAATGCTGATGCTTATATTGGAGTCGGTGTAGGAGGTTGCGGTTGTTATGGCTCCTTTTGAGGCTGTATTGTCGTATGTGCCGCTGCTTTGATTTTCTCCGTCTGCCAGCTCTGAATCCGAGCCTTCGATGACGACATATGACCTTGATATCACAAAGGTGTCGAGCAGAACAAACGCGGTAAAGGATACGAGAGCGAGTGAGAAAATCAGGGAATAGAGAAAGGGGCGCTGAAAAAGCTTCAGTATGTTCACCTTCTTTTTCTTTTGAATATGATATATTTCTGCGTGAACCAGCTAAGCATAAAGAACGCGGCCTCCGCTGCGGGCTTTGCCACAAACCTGTTTACGCCGAGCACATTTACCAAAAGAGTGAGAAACAGGGTGTTGCAGACAAGAATAAATGAGGCGAGAGCAAAGTATGAGGCAGCGGTACAGACGACGTTCTTTTGGCTTTTAAACACGAGGTTCCTGTTAATTGTGTAGTTTGCCGAGGAACTTAATACACGGGCGAGGACATTCGAAACCGCTATTCCCGCGCCACCCAGACCGGTCGTAAGCAGGACAAAAATACTGTAAAGAACGTAATCCAACAAAAAACAAATCAGAGAGGATGCGGCGAATTTCACAATCTCGCTGTAGATTAAAAATGAGTCACGCAAGGCCCTGAAATGCGAGCCGGAGTTGCCGTCAATATAAATTGTCTCGATTTCCACTTCGGTAATCGGAACAATCCGCCTCGTACATGAAAGCAGAACGTTCATTTCGTACTCGTATCTGTCGCCGGCAATGCCGCACATGAAGGGAATCAAATCCGCCCCGAACGCGCGAAGAACGGTCTGTGTATCGTAAACGCTTTTGCCGGTAAAAAGACGAAAAACTAGTCTTGTTATTGTGTTTCCTAAACGGCTTTTAAGGGGAGTTGTATCTTTTATGCGCCTGCTGCCCAGAACGAGGGTGTGTGGGTTCGAAGCCGCCTCTTGACATATTTTTATTGCATCCGTAACGCTGTGCTGCCCGTCTGAGTCCAAAGTAACTATGACGCTATCGTGGCTGCAGCGTTCCTGGATGTAAGCAAGGCCTGTTTTTAGTGCGTATCCCTTTCCGTGGTTTTTAGGGTATTTGAGCACTTCTGCATAAGCTTCTGCGGCGTCAAAATATGCCTCGTTTTCGGCTGAGCTGCCGTCATCGACAATAACAACCCTAAATCCGGCTTCGTTTAATTGCTTTGCGAGCAGGGCAAGCTTTTTGTCCGGCTCATAAGCCGGTATTAGTGCGTAGAGTTCAATAATAACCACCTTCCTGGGGATAACCTTAACTCAAATTTCTTAAAATTATCTGAAAGGAGGAGATTATTAACGCAAATTTTTACTAACAAAATATCTGGAGCAAAATATTAATAAAAAAATCCATACAAGATGTTGACTGTTTGGGTTGACGATAGTACAATATATAGTACGTGTTAAATATATATTAGGGGGTTAACCATATGCAGATCGTAGAAAATGCCCGCGTGGTGCTTGAAAAGCGCTATCTGACGCGGGATGTTGACGGAAATCCGACGGAGAGTGTGGAGGGCTTATTCAGGCGTGTAGCCGCCGCGCTGGCCGCGCCAGATAAAAAGTACGACCCGAACGCGGATATCTCGGAGGTTGAGCAGGAATTCTATGAGCTTATGACGAGCATGCGCTTTCTGCCGAACTCGCCTACACTCATGAATGCCGGCAAGGAGCTGGGGCTACTTTCCGCTTGCTTTGTTTTGCCAGTCGAGGATTCCATGGACAGCATTTTCGATACAATCAAGCAGGCCGCGCTTATCCATAAGTCCGGCGGCGGAACGGGCTTTTCGTTTTCGCGCCTGCGTCCCCAGGGGAGCGTGGTTAGAACGACCGGAGGTGTCGCCTCGGGTCCTATCAGCTTTATGAAGGTTTTTAACTCGGCCACCGAGGCTGTCAAGCAAGGGGGCACTCGGCGCGGAGCAAACATGGGCATTCTTCGTGTTGACCACCCCGATGTTATGGAGTTTATAGACTGCAAATCGGTCGGCGGCGACCTCACCAACTTCAATATTTCCGTGGCGATTACAGAAAAGTTCATGCAGGCGGCATCGCAAGGAGAAAACTATGATCTTGTTGATCCGCACAGCGGCAAGGTCACGGGACAGTTAAACGCCGCCGAGGTTTTTAAAAAAATCGTAGACGCCGCGTGGAGAAACGGCGAGCCGGGAATAATTTTTCTTGACCGCCTCAACCGCGACAACATAGTGCCGTCCAAGGGTGAGATAGAGTCCACGAACCCCTGCGGCGAACAGCCGCTGCTGCCGTATGAATCCTGCAATCTCGGCTCCATTAACCTTACCGAGGTGGTAAAGGAAGAAAACGGACGAAAAGTCATAGATTACGAGCTTCTCGGCAGGATTGTGGATACCTCTGTGCATCTTTTAGACAACGTAATTGACGCGAACCTCTATCCGCTTCAGAAAATTGAGGAAACGACGCTTTCCACGCGCAAGGTGGGGCTCGGGGTCATGGGCTTTGCGGATATGCTGTTGATGCTCGGCATTCCCTACAATTCTGAGGAGGGTATAAAAACTGCCGAGGAGGTCATGAGCTTTATTAACGCCCGCGGCCATGAGATGAGCAATAAGCTTGCCGAGAGACGCGGCACCTTCCCCTTATATGAAGAGAGCACCTTGGCCTTAGGTCCGAAGTACCGAAACGGTACTGTCACGACCATCGCGCCTACGGGTACGCTTTCAATCATTGCGGGCGTTTCAAGCGGCGTTGAACCGGTATTTGCTTACGCTTATATTAGAAACGTAATGGACAACACAGAGCTTGTGGAAACAAATCCGATTCTCCGCAGGGAGCTTGAGCGCAGGGGACTTTATACAGAGGAGCTAATGCGCAGAATTATCGCGGAGGGGACACTGGCGCATATCGAAGGACTTCCTGAAGATTTAAAGAGAGTATTTGTTTCCGCGCATGACGTCAGCCCCGAGTGGCATATACGCATGCAGGCCGCCTTCCAGCGCCATACTGACAACGCGGTTTCAAAGACCGTGAACTTCCCGAACGATGCCACACGAGAAGAGGTTGAAAAGGTCTATATTCTCGCGTGGAAGCAGGGCTGCAAGGGAGTTACTATTTACCGCGACGGCAGCCGCGATTCGCAGGTACTTAACATCGGCAAGGTGAACAGGGAAAAGGACGGCGAAGAGCCTGAAGGCATAGAGGAAGTACAAGCTGCCATAAGGCCGCGCCCTAGAGCCGCAAGCCTGAGCGGAGTAACGGAGCAGGTTTATATAGGCTGCGGCAAGCTTTACGTAACCGTAAACTATGACGAGCAGGGCATCTGCGAGGTCTTTACGAATACCGGAAAGCACGGCGGCTGCCCTTCCCAGTCTGAAGCAGTCGGACGGCTGGCGTCCGTTGCACTCCGGAGCGGGATAAGCGTCGAGGACGTTATAAAGCAGCTTAAGGGGATAAGATGCCCCTCGACAATAAGGCAAAAGGGGCTGGGAGTGCTATCCTGCCCGGACGCGATAGCGAAGGTGCTTGAGCGCACCGAAAAGACAATTCACGATCGCTGCAAACCCACCGAATTTTCTAGAACCGGCTCGGCGGCAACAGCGGAAGAGGCTCAGAATGTGACCTTCGAGGCTGCCAAGATGCGCTTTTGTCCTGAGTGCGGCGCTCCGGTAGTGCACGAGGGAGGCTGCATTACCTGCCATCAGTGCGGCTATTCAAAGTGCGGCTGATTATTAGCTTATCGAAAAAGTGTTTCTACAAGCTTCTAGGGGGAATCCAATTCCCCCTAGATACGCGGCTTACGCCGTGATACCCCCGGTCGCGCACGATTTGCGCGGGCTGTGGTATTTTTCCGAGAAGTGAATTCCCGGAAAAATATATTTTAAATTGCCTGCGAGGGAGTTCTTTAACAATGATAAAAAGGCTTTGGGAGGTCCTCTCAAAGCCTTTTTATATTAATTGTCATATTAAGCGTTTGTATTTTTTCCTAATTGAATTGTCGCGGGCGTCAAAGGCGGCTCCGACGGCAGCGCCTAAAAGGGCTCCCAAGCCTACGCCAATCGCTGCTTTGCCTGTCGCGGTGCCAATGGCAAGGCCGACCGACATTCCTATGCACAGGAACGCTGAAACTAAGCTTGCTTGAGGTCTTTCCTTTATGCGTCTGGGGCCTTCAGGGTCTTCTCCGAAATCTCCAAATCCAGTTTTTTCCAGAACCCGTATAGACGCGAAATTGTCTTTTTCGGTTTCTGCCAGAACATAGTAGACGTCAGGATTCGTAAACGCCCAGTCAGCAATGGCTCTGACTGCTTCCGCTGCATAGCCCTGATTGCAGTGCTTTTCATCTATCCCATAGCCTATCTCAACCGCACCGTTAATTGGGCTGCCCTTGAAGCAAAGGCTGCCGATGCGTGTTTCATCCGAGCGCAGGTAAATCTGCCAGCAGGTGTACCAAAACCAATCCTTGGGGTTTTCTGCACAGCCTCTGTACATCTCGCTGAGCGCTGCGGCCATGTGCTCATCTTCCTGAGGCTGCTTTAATAATAAGTCCAATTGCTCTGTAGTTAGAGGCGCAATGTGCAGACGGTTTGTTTTCAGGTCCTTCATGCTTACGAGTCCTTTCGTTAACTCAAACGCTATCTTTATATTTCAAGGTTCATTGTTTTTATTAAAGTTGCAAACATGCCGTTAAGCGATGCCATAAATGTCTCGTGGACAACTTCCGCAGGGATGGTTCTCCCTTGAAAAACCAGATTTTTCGTTGCGCAGGCATCCCCAAGCAGCGTCACCTTTATACCGTAATCCATACACGCTCTTACGGTCGTATCCACGCACATATGGCTCATCATACCGCATACAACGAGTTCTGTTATTTCGTTTTTACTTAATATCTCGGCAAGCTTTGTGTTCAAAAAGCTGTTCGGGGCGTGCTTCGTTACTAAATACTCGTTTTCGATAGGCGTTAAACTGCTGTGAATCTTCACGCCTTCGCTATCAGGCAGAAAAAAGGCCGCGCCTTCGCGTATGTTTATATGCTGCACATGAATTACGGAAAGCTTCTTTTCGCGGAACATTTTCAGAGCCTTCTCAATGTTTTCCAAAGCTCCCATCGGATTATAGAGCTCAGATTTTCCGCCCGGAAAATAATCGTTTTGCACATCGATAATAAGCAACGCCTTTTTCAAGGTTTCCAGCTCCCTTTTAGAATAATTAACATAGAATGATTTAGTATATCATAAACACAGTTTATGATATACTATGCCATGTGCCGTCTATGACGGCACGGCTTTATATTTAAGCGCTTCGGCGCGGAGCGTCGAAATGCGCGATATAATAACCGCATATGCGGTTATTATACTATGCTTTATCAAAATAAAAAAGAATTTATTTATTGCCAATTTGTAAATAAATTTGACTTGAGCATATTAACTGATATAAAATATAAAATTGCTGATTATGCTACAACTATTATATTTGAGGATGTACCCATAAATGTTATTAAACGACGAAATAAAAACCGAGGTGGACCGCAGAAGAACCTTCGCAATCATTTCCCACCCAGACGCCGGTAAAACGACGATGACCGAAAAGCTGCTGCTTTACGGGGGCGCGATAAGACTCGCAGGAACTGTAAAAGGCAGGAAAGCCAAGCAATACGCGGTTTCCGACTGGATGGAGATTGAAAAGCAGAGAGGAATCTCCGTTACCTCGAGCGTATTAAATTTTGATTATAACGGATACCGCATAAATATACTCGATACCCCCGGACATCAGGACTTCAGCGAGGACACCTACCGCACGCTGGTTGCGGCCGACAGCGCAGTTATGCTTATAGACGGCGCTAAGGGCGTTGAGGAGCAGACAAAAAAGCTGTTCCACGTTTGCCGCATGAGGGGCATACCCATTTTCACTTTCGTAAACAAGCTTGACCGCGCCTGCAAAAATCCTCTCGCATTGATGGAGGAGATTGAAGAGACCCTCGGCATCAGGTCCTATCCTATGAACTGGCCTATCGGCGTCGACGGCGACTTCAAGGGCGTTTATGACCGCGGACAGTCCAAGATAGAGCTTTTTGAGGCGGGTGACCACGGTAGCAGCATCGCCGCTTCGGACACCGGAGACGTTGAGGACTTGCGCTTTAAGGATTTGCTGGGAGAGCATCTTTATAACAAGCTTCGTGAGGATGTCTCGCTGCTCGACATTGCGGGCGACGAATTTGATATGGACAAGGTCAGGGCAGGGGAGCTTACACCCATGTTCTTCGGCAGCGCCATGACGAACTTTGGCATCCGCCAGTTCCTTGAGGCGTTTATAAGCATGGCTCCTTCGCCGAGCGGCAGAGTGCACAGCGATGGAGAAATTGCGGCTGACGATCCTGATTTTTCAGGCTTTGTTTTTAAAATTCAGGCCAATATGGACCCGGCGCACAGAGACAGGATTGCCTTTATCAGAATTTGCTCCGGCAAGTACGAGAAGGGTATGGAGGTCGGACATTCGAGAACAAAGAAGAAGGTCAGGCTTTCACAGTCAACGCAGTTTATGGCTCAGGAGAGGACGGCGGTCGAGGAGGCCTACGCAGGTGATATCATCGGCGTTTTCGATCCGGGCTCCTTTAAGATTGGCGACACACTCTGCGGCGGCAAGCTTTTCAGCTTTGAGGGCATACCTATGTTCCCAGCGGAGCACTTCGCCGAGGTTTTCCCCCGCGACTCTTCCAAGAGAAAGCAGTTTCAGAAGGGAATACAGCAGATATCCGAGGAGGGCGCGATACAGGTTTTCAGAGACCCAAACGTGGGCATAGAGATGTTCACAATAGGCGTTGCCGGCATACTGCAGTTCGAGGTTCTCGAGTACAGAATGAAGAGCGAGTATAACGTGGAGATTAGGATTAACAGCCTGCCCTATACCATTGCGCGCTGGGCCGTCGCGGAAAGCTTCACGAAGGAAATGCTGGGCTACAACGAGGCGGTCATTGTAGAGGATCAGTATGAAAGACCTGTCGTGCTCGCCAAAAACCAGTGGACAATTAACAGGCTTCAGGATATGAACAAGGAAGTGACCTTCCTTGACATAGCTCCGCCCATGACGGTATAACGAGGGAAAATAATACATTAAGCGCCCCTGATTCGGACAATATCCGAGTCAGGGGCGCCTATTACTTTCAAAAAACCCCCTCCCAGAAATAAACTATTTTTCAGGGAATTCATTTCACGGAAAAATCCCATAGCCCGCGCAAATCGTACGCGACCGGGGGTATCGCGGCGTAAGCCGCGTATCTAGGGG
>CAYQMY010000021.1:0-16434 GCA_964418735.1 uncultured Oscillospiraceae bacterium
GAGGATGGGGTAATAACTGTTAAGCCGCTGGTTTTCTACTTTGGTGCAGATTTTACTGAAGACAATGCGTTGGGGAGCAACGGATGCGGGTGCGGCCCTTGGGTGATAAAGCTAAAAGCCGATACACTTGAATGTTTGGAGTGCTATACCAGCCGGGAACTTGCCGCACAGGGGATGAGCTGGGAAGATGTTCTGCCGGGCAAGTCCCAGCATGCAAGCTATTTGACCCAGGGAATGAACAGGGTCTGCCGAATGGAAACTCAAATGCTGCTTGATAAAGGGGTAATCGGTTACAGGCAACCCACCTATAAAGAAGCACTCGCAAGGAGTCGCTCCTATTTTGACGATATAACACAGACCATTGAAACCAATTCCTGTACTATTCTAATCGGATCGCTGTGTACGCCTCACGGAGGCGCCGCAATTATGTCCATTGTTTACAAGCCGGGTTCCGCGGTGGGCGAGGGGGAAATAATCAGGCTACCGATGCCGCAGGAAAGCTACATGGGCATAACTTCCCTGCCGAAAGAGCTTCGGCTCAGCGACGACGGACTAACCCTATATTATTCCTATCATTATGATGAAGCGCTGGTATTTGATGAAGGCACCCCGTACGAGCGCGTCGCACACGAGGCCGGAACCTATTACTATACTGTGGACTTAAATACTGGGGAAACGTCGTTAAGCATTGTTAAATCATAAGAATGTGCGCTCAGCGCTTGAGAATAACAGTTTGCAAGCACGTTAACACAACATTTGCCGCATAAGGGCAAAAATAGGACGGCAGACGAAGCGGCCCGCCTCTTGTAAAGAAGCGGGCTGCTTTCTGCTTATTAGAATGATAATAAAGACCTTGCGTAATCAAGCGGAATGCCCATTCGATCAGCAGTCTGCTGGGTGGTCATACCGCCGTCCACAAACCTTTTCACCACAACGGCAAGGTTTTCTCCGACCTCAATAATATGCTTGTCCGGATCATAAAAGCGAATACCGCGCTGTCCCCAGTCGTGCTCCTTGAGCGGGTGTACGTATTCAATCTGATACGCTTGCAGTTTCGCTATAAAGCCGTCCAGATCATCTGTCTCAAAAAACAGCTCGGCATCGTTGCTGCCGTAGCTCAGTTCAGCTTCCTGCTTATTGATGAAGGATAGCCAGCTTTCGGAGGTCTGCAGACTGAAGCCGCCGGTTAATGTGACGTTGGCGCCGAAATCCATGATGATTTCCTGACTTAATATATCACGGTAGAACTCTTTTGATTTTTCCATATCCTTTACGGCGATTAAATTGCCCATGTACTTCATTTGGATTTCTCCTTTCTTTTTTTCGGCAGAGGGGTGACCTTTTCAAGTTCAGCCGCAATCTCCTTGCTGAGCTCGCTGTCATCGATGTTTAAAATGTAATGCTCCTTCGCGCCGTTATAGGGAAAGCCCAACTGGGCATCCTGCATCATGTCAGCAATGCTTTCGTGCTTCTTTATAAATACCGTGTTGTCGCACACCAAAAGCACAGGCTTGTCATTGACATAGACCATATATTCGCCGAACATCTTTTTGTAGCGAATAAAGCCTATCCCGCTTATCTGCTCGCAGACATATTCAATATAATCAACTGTTGTCGCCATATTCTTCGCACCACTTTCTGCACTGCTCTATGCGCTTTCCGTCGTCGCCCTGCTCCTTATCATAAGCGAATTTATGAAGCAGATTACACAGAAACTCAAGGCACTTACCGCAATGCTCCTTTCCCTTTCTTTCGCAGCAGGCTTTTACAGGACAGCTTTCTCCCCAAAAGGGCTTTTCAATATGTATGCAGCCCTTGCAGCCCACCTGCGCTTGATATTCGCAGAGATTGCATAGAATGCCGCATCTGGAATCTAACATGTTTATACCTCCATTTTTTTCTAAAGTATAACATGGCAAACATGACAGCTATATGTCATCATTTCGGTATTTTTTTAGTGTCTTTTCAAGTATATTCTTTAATTCTTTTCTAAGCTCCACAGGTTCAATTAATTCCACTTTATCTCCGAAGCTGAGCAACCACTCAAATAGGTAATCTTTGTTTGTGAACGCAAAAGTAAATTTAAGCCTGCCGTCCGGAAGCTGCGTATAGCAGCTTTCTCCGTATGTCTCTAGCAATCGGTACTTCATTTCCACGTCAAATATAGCTGTAACTTTAATGTCATCCGTGAAGTGCTGGTTGAAGTCAATCTTCCCGTCCGGAATGTCCCGTAAGGCAAAGGACTTAGTAGCGGTATGCAATGAAGACAGGCGGTTGAGCTTATACAGCTTGAATTTCTCGCTGTCGTGCTCAAAGCCGAATATATACCAGTTCGCCCACTGAAAGGTAATAAGATAAGGGTCGAGAACAACATGCCTTTCGCCCCTTGCGTTGCAATAATTAAACTCGACGGTTCTTTGTTCCTCAACGGCCTTTTGCAGCGCCTCAATCTTTGGGCCTATCGTAGCCTTGTAGAAGGAAGTCAAATCTATTTTCATATGGCTGCCGGCAGCAAGCTTTTTAGGAAAGATTTTGTCAATCAAGCTCCGGTACTTTTCATTTGGAGATATGCTGCTTAGACTCATAAGCCCCGTAAAGATCGACTTTAATTCAGCTTGAGTAAACAGCGTTTTGTCAATTTGATATCCCTCGGTAATCATAATGCCGCCGGCGGCCCCCGGCAGGGTGGAGATGGGGATTCCGGCCTTGCATAGGTCTTCAATATCCCTGTTGATAGTGCGCCTTGAAACCTCAAATCTTTCCGCGAGATAGGGAGCGGTTACCTTTTCCTTTTGGAGCAGTACCGTAAGGATTCCCATCAGTCTGTCAATCTTCATCGCATGATCCCTTAAGTTATAGTTTTTTCTATTATTTTACATGAATTTATGAGAAATAGCAATATATGACTGCTTGTAAAAACCGAAACCCGGCCAAAAGGCCGGGTTTCTTTTCGCTTATTAGTTTATTGCCAACTTGATAAAGCGTTCGATTATTGCCGCAACCTCTACTCGGGTTGCTGTTTCCGAGGGAGCAAAGCTTCCGCCGCCTCGGCCTGAAATAATGGCGTTTTCCTGGCAGTACAGCGCCGCGTCCTGTGCCCATGAAGCGATGCTTGACGAATCGGAATAGCTCAGCGCCGAATTTGCGGAGGGGCTTGTCGGAAGCTTCAGGAAGCTTGCGAACCTATAGAGCATGGCCGCGATTTCCTGACGGCTCACCTGACGGTCAGGCTGGAAAAGGCCGCCGCCTACGCCCTGAATTATACCATTTTTCGCAGCCCAGTCTACATACTTGCCGTAGTAATCGTCATAGCTGCAATCGGTAAAGGCGCGGGCTTCTGAAAGGCTGATTATGCCGTAGCTGCGCTCAAAAAGTCTGCCTATGACGGTTGCGAACATGGCACGGGTCATGCCTGAATCGGGGGAGAAGGTGTTCGCGGAGGTGCCGACAAAAACTTCCCGTTCGGTTACAAAGTCTACATAGGGCTTGCCCCAGTGAGCCGAGGTGTCCGAAAAGTCCTTGGGGTTAGGGGCGAACAGAACGGTCACGCCTTCAGGTGCAAGGTATTTTCCGTTTGCGGCAAAGCCAATATAGGTTTTAATGCCGTTGCTTAAATAATACGGTAAACCACTTGCGGGGTTATAGGTTAAAAGATTGCTTACAACAAGCGCATAGGGGGAGAACTCCGATGCCTCAAACACCATATACCATATTCCGTTTTTCTGAACAAGGCTTGAGTTTAGGTTTGTGACAATGCCGTCATGCGATTTGTGGACGATTAAAAGCTGGTCTTTGACGTCAAGCAAGCCTTGAGGAATGGGCAGGGATATGGTGACAGCATAGCCGGAAGCGGGCTGAGTTTTGGTGTCCGTACCCTTTACGTAGAGTGAAATGTCAAAGGGATAGACGTCTGTTCCGGCTCCAAATCCGAAGCTTGCAGTCTCCTGCTCGGTATCTGTGACCTTAACCTCGACTGAGCTTGAGAAGGCGTTGTTAACGTTCGCTTCCGCTATTATCGCACCCGGGCTTTCGGCAAACAGTTCGCTGCTTGTTTCGGTGACCGTGAGCGTTTTTGAGGGAGTGGTTTCTTCGACGTCCGGCAATGCCTCTGTGACCGTGATTGAGATCGTTTTGGTGTCGTTCGTGCCATTTACCCAGCTTGTACCGTTCCAGCTCTGTTTTAGGAAGGTAGCAGTTACTGTGTAGTTACCTGCAGCTGCAGTGGCATAGGAGGAGGTATATCCAACGCCCAGCATGAAGTTTCCGGATTTGCCGGATTCCGTGGAGCTCCAGGATAAGGGGACATAACGTTCATCCCCGATTATCGTGCCTGCTTGGGACTGTCTGTCGCCCGAAGCGGTGAGCGTCACTGTGCTGCCTGCCGTTACGCTTGCGCTGCTTGATGAAACGCTGTTGTTTGCGGCATTGGCTGTTGCCGGTGCAGCGATATCAACTGTTTTACTGCCGCTGAGCGTCAGAGGTGTGTCAGAGGCAACACCCCCATACTCAACAAAATATCCCGCGATGGCTGAAGCTTCGCTCAAATCATTCCAACGGCCAAGACTGCCGTCCGTCAACATCTGACCCGCACGCTCGTTACTTTCAGAATTGTTAGGCTCTCCCGAATTCCAATTGCTGAACATGCTGTCTACCGAGGCCCCACCAGAAAACCCGCTCCAAAAGGCAAGGCCGTTTCCCCCGTCTGCAAGAGCCTCTGGTCCGGTTACCCAGCGCCAGTCTCCAACCGCCGTGTTATCGTCGATGTCCCTTGCGCCTATCCAGCCTGTTCCTGTGACCTTTGTCAATATGTAATCACTTTCCGCCGCGCTGACTATTGTAATCAGATACCCCGCACGTCCGTAGAGAGTTTTTAACTCTGCCGCCGCTTTGGCGGCCGTCCATGTGATGTTTCCGGGAACAGAAACATACTCGTAAAAATGCCCGGTTGCAGCGCAGTACAGCCCGCTGCCGATAGCAAAGTCAATTACTCTGGCTGTTGCATCTGAAGATGTTGTTGAGAATTTGACGCTGCGGAGGGCCGCTTGGTAGTTTGACTGACTATCACTGCCTGAAAGGGTGAGTATGCCGTTGGTATTGTTATAAGAGCCTGTAATATTTCCAATCTGCGCTGGATACTCCAACACGTCGTTGGTTTTGAAATTACGTATAGTAACAGTGGCCTTTTCAATGCCGGAATCGAAGCTGCTGAGGGTAAGGCTTCCGTCCACCTGAACAGATGCGCCGCCCTGAGTAAAGCTTGCATTTCCGGAGCTTGCGGACAGGCCAAACACCGGAAGGGTGTTTCCGTAATAGCTAACCTCATAGAACGCAAAGAGTCCTGCTCCTGTTACGGGATACGCCGGACTGTTCGCCGTGGAGGGGCTGTGCTTCCAGTACCCAAAGCCAGATACTGTATCACTGGCGTACAGTGCATAGGTGGCCGCAGAAGGCAGGGTCATGGCGACCGAGCGGCAGTCTGTTACACGGGTAGTCGTGCTGACGACGGTCGTCCCGCTGATGTCTCGAACTTCAACGGTTTTGCCTGAGCCATGAATCTGCGAAAAGGTTGCCATCAGTACACTTGCCGTGGAGCCCGCCTCCAGAGCTCCGCTGCTTACAAGGATGGCAGGAGTGGCGTTGGTGGCGCTGTCGTTTTCTGAGTAGGAATAGGCCTTTACAGAGGCGGCACTGTTCATGGTGAGGCTAATCTGTTTCGGAGCTACGTCCCCTGTACTTCCGGAGCAGGCCCCGATGCCTGCGACGGAAGACGGAGAATTTGCGCCGGCGGCGTCCACTGTGCCTCCGGTAATTGAAATATTGACATTTGAATGCCCCCCGATTCCCGCGCCGCCTGTTGCAAAAGCGCTGCCGGACACTCCAACGCCGCCCGTGGCGGTGACGCCGCCTCCGGTGATGGAAATGTCGACGTTCTGATCGCTGCCGATGCCGGGTGCGCCCCTCTGATTAGTTGCTCCGTTGCCGCCGACAGCTGTGACCGTGCCGTCGTTGATTATGAGCGTACCGCCGCTTCCGATGCCGCCGCTTCCGTAGGCACCGCCGATGCCGGCTCCTGCGCCGCCAGCTGTGCCGTCTCCCGAGCTATTTCCGCCGAAAGCGTTGATAGTGCCGTTATTAATTGTAATGCTGCCGACGCTGGAATTAGCGGCCAGACTGCCGCCGATGCCAGCCGCTTTGACTCCGCCGTAAACGTTCAGTGTGCCGGTTCCCGTAACTGTAAGCGTTGCCGCGCTATAGGCGGCACCGTCGGTGTAAGCCCCGGGCACCTGAATACCTGCTTTACTCGCACCGCTTTTCAGCGTATTTGTACCGCTGACAGTCAGATTCACGGAAGCACCGTTCTGGATATCAAGTGCGCAGGCATCAGGTGTAGCAGAGAGGTCGATGCTTAGATTTGTTATGGTAATATTCGCGGTTGTTCCTGCCAAAACCGTAATGGAGTATGCAGTCGTTGTTCCGGTTATTGGTATGTTTGCAAGATTGTAAGATGTGTGCCCGTCCTGAGTGAGCTTGCAGTTGCCATTATCAGCGTCTGTTTCAATAGTAATATTTCCGCCTGAGATGTTGAAGCTTGTCATTCCCGCCTGTGCTGGCAGGGAAATTACCGGCAGCATGGCAAATATAATTGCCGCTGACATAATAAGGGATATTGCCTTTTTGAGGTTTCTTTTCATTTATGTCCTCTCCTTTAATTCTCTTTGGCTTTTCTGTTTATAGAATCAATTGTTTCCTCAATTGCATTTTCGGTAGCCGGGATAAGCAGATAGGCCTCCGCTCCGTAGCGAAACGCTTCAACCGCGTACGAATCATTTCCCGCCATCCATACAATGTGTATGTTCGGGCTTCGCGCTGTGGCGGATTTGGTGAGTTCAAAGCCGGAAACTGCGTAGTTATCCACGCGTATAAAAACAATCGCGTTTTCGGATTCTTCAAGAAACATATTAAACTCATGCTTGGTGCACCAGATTTCGGGAATGACACCATGCTTTTGCAGCAGGAATCTGCTTAGCCTTTTTATGTTTATTCTGTCCGTATCAGCAATAAAAGTCTTGAACAAAGCTCCGCCTCCCCTCTTTTTTGCCAAAATATCAAAAGGGAATTGAAAAAGAATTAAAATATGGCGATTTATGCGGTAAAGTGTCGCTAATGGAAAAATATTGTCGAGCGGAGGGTATGCGTGTTAGAATAATAAAAAGTACTTTGGAAGGAGGGGCGGTTTTTGAATAAAACGCTTATAAGGTTTTTCGCCTTTGTACTGCTCCTTCTTGTTTTGCCGGGCTGCACAGCTCAAAAGGCTGACAAAGCTGCGCCGACAGTGGAAAAGGGGCTGCTCGACCTCTCGGAGTGGGATTTTTCGGAGCGGGGAAATGTCTCGCTTGACGGTGATTGGGCGTTTTACTGGGATAGGCTTATTAAGCCGGGTGAGGGAGACGGCGGCATGCCGACCGGCTATTACACTCTTCCGTCCGGCTGGGCAAAGTACAAGGAGCTGAAATTGCCTGCCCACGGCGTGGCTACATACAGGCTTTTAGTCGGAACAAGCAATAGGGGAGGCCTTTACAGCATCTACGTTCCGAACGTTTACACTGACTATGCGCTTTGGATAAACGGCTCGCTTCTTCATGCCTGCGGAAGCTTTGCGGGTACGGGAACGGTTTATCTGCACCCACAGGTCTATGATTTTTATAATGCAGGTTCAAAGCTTGAAATCGTCCTGCAGGTGAAAAACGACGCCCTTATTTACGGAGGGGGCGTCGGTCAAAGTATAAGACTCGGGACTACGGAGCAGCTTCACGGGGAGTATCGGAAAAATGTCTCCATCGACCTTTTTTTGATTTCAATCTGCATGTTCGTGGGCTTCTTTTTCCTTGTGCTCCGCTATTTCAGAAAGGACGGCCGCGAGCTTATCTGGATTTCTATACTTTGCTTTTCTGTCTCAGCGCGAAATCTGCTTTCAAACACAACGCTTCTTATGCAGGCTTTTCCGGGGCTTCCGTTTTGGCTTGGCTCTAGGCTTGTTATGCTTACGATTCCTTTTATAATCATTTCAATGCTTTTTTACACCAGACTGCTTTACAAGGACAAGATGCCGAAGCTGCCTTTTTATATAATGCTGGCGCTGAACGCACTTTACATATTCACTGTAATTACTCACTCGTCAACCATATATTCGGAGGTTTTTTACCCATATCTGATTACGGTCGGCGCGGCCTGCGTTCTCGGCTTCTACGTTGCTGTAAAAGCAGTTATGAGCCGCGAAAAGGAATCGGTTTTCTTCCTGTCCGGAATGCTGGTGCTTAGTCTAGGCGCGCTGCTGGACAGCATGGTCTATGTAAGCTTCATATCAACGCGCTACATGCTCTCGGCGGCCTTGTTCGGATTTATTATTATTCAGGTTGTGCTGCTCTCAAAAAGATATTCGGAGGCCTTCCGGCGTACGGAGCTTTTATCGGCCGATCTGCAGGCCTCCCTTGACAAGGTTATTAAAACAGAAACCGCCTATATGAGCGCGCAGATGAAGCCGCATTTTCTTTACAACGCGCTTTCAACGATTGCCGAATGCTGCGAGACTGATCCGCATGAGGCCGGAAACCTTATCATGTCCTTGTCTAAGTATCTCAGACAAACGCTGGATTATGACAATCTCAGCGCTATTGTGCCGCTTAAAAAGGAGCTGGAGCTGGTGCGGGCCTATTCCTCCATTGAGTGCGCCCGCTTCGAAAACATAGAGATTATATTTGATATTCCCGACACGCTTCCCTTGGTGCAGCTGCCGCCGCTTACATTGCAGCCGCTGGTTGAAAACGCGATTAAGCATGGTCTTCGCAAAACGAGAGAGGGCGGACGGGTAACTGTTTCGGCAAAGCAGCAGGAGAGAAGCATTGAGTTCGCCGTCGAGGACAACGGCGTTGGGATAAGCGAAGAGGCGGTTGAAAATATAGCGGTTTTGCCTAAGGGCAGCGTAAGCATAGGGCTGTACAACATCAACACCCGGCTTGTACGCCTTTGCGGACAGGGCCTTTGCGTAAAAAGCAAAACCGGAGAAGGCACTAGGATAAGCTTTCAGATTCCTTACAGAGAGGATGATTGATATGTTCCGCGCAATTGTGGTAGACGATGAAAACTCCGCGCTGAGCCGCTTTGAACGCATAGCTTCTAAGGAGCGTCGGCTTGTAATCAATGGAAAGTTTCTGTACCCTGAGGACGCTATCGCTTTTGTAAAGGAGCATCCTGTTGACATAGCGTTTCTGGATATAGAGATGCCGGAGATGAGCGGTCTTGAGCTTGCCGAAAGGCTGATGGAAATTGATTCTTATATCAGGGTCATTTTTGTCACCGCGTATAATCAGTATGCGCTCGAAGCGTTCAGGGCACATGCTATCGGCTACCTATTAAAGCCACTCGACGGCATGGAATTTACCGAGCAGCTTGATCTTCTGAGCCGCAGATACAGGCAAAGGCCCGAAAAAAGCTCTAAGACGCCCCTGGCTGTAAGGTGCTTTGGGGGGCTTTCGGTATATGCGCAGGATGAGAACAACGGTTCGGCTATCAAGTGGAAGACAAGCAAGGCTGAGGAGCTTTTTTCTCTGCTGATACATTATCAGGGGAGAGTAAAGCCGAAGGAGAACCTGATTGAGACACTGTGGCCGGAGCTTGAACCTGAAAAGTCCGCAAACCTGTTCAGGGTTACCTGCACCTACCTGCGCTCCGCGCTCGCGGAAATCGGCTTTCCGGACATTCTTGTCAGAGAGCTTGACGGCTATAAAATCAATTCGGATATGATAGACTGCGACCTGTTTCGATTTAGGCTGGGGATTCGTTCGTTATCGTCTTTGCAAACAGATGAGCTCAGCGAGCTTTCGGGTCTTTACTCAGGGGAATATTTTGAGGGTAAGCCCTATGACTGGGCAATCGGACAAAGAACGCAGCTTGAGTCGGATTTTAAAAAGGTCCAGCACACTCTTTCGGATGTATATTGCTCGCAGGGATTGACGGACAAGGCTGTGGAGGCGCTTGAGCGGGTACTTGTCTACGACCCCTGCGATGAAGAGACTGTGATGCGAATTGTCGATATAAAACTCGAAAAGGGGGAGCAGGCCTCGGCGTTAAAAACCTACAGGACATTTGAAAGAAAACTAATAGACGAACTTGGAGTAACGCCGACGAAGAAATTCCCATCGGAACTGTATAACAAAATGGTATAAATTTTATTGCAATAATAATTCGAACAATATGTTTACAAAATGTCCGAATTGGTGTATAATTGGATAGACAGTGACAGGCAGGTATAAAGTTTGAAACAAGTTCAAACTTAAATTGTTTCAAGTGCATTTTTCTCGCCGCTTACGCGGCAACCGAAAAACGTGCACATTATGACCACTCCTTTCATGGTTGTTTTGTGCCTTGAGCAATGCGAAAGGAATGGCCATATTAATGAATGTTTCAACAACAGCTATCGTGTCTAATTCAGACATGATTAAAAATTATAAGGCATGCAGAGAAAAGGCTGAACAAACGGGCAAAATAGTTGTGCTGAAAAACAACCAGCCCGACGCCGTGCTGTTTTCGGTGAGCGAATTCGACAGGCTTTCGCCGTTTATCGAGTATCTTGAAAGTCTTGAGGAAGAGGATATTTTGGAGTTCTTAAAGTCCTTGCCAAAGCAGGGGAAAAGAAAAAGATATCCCTTTGACCAGCTTTTTAAGGAAACCGCAAAAAAAGATTATGAATAAACCGATGTAATTTTAGGGTGGAAGGCTCTTTGCGGGCGCCGCCCTTTAAGTAACACTGATTTATCCGGCGTTGCCAGATTAATCAGTGGTTACTTAAGCTTAATACAAGGTAAAAAACAAGGAGAAACCCATTTAATGACATTTGCAGAACTTAATATTATCGAACCCATACTGAAAGCTTTGGAAAAGGAAGGCTATTGCGAGCCTACCCCCATTCAGCAGCAGGCAATACCCCGGCTGCTTGAAGGGAAGGACCTTCTTGGCTGCGCACAGACCGGAACGGGAAAAACGGCGGCTTTCGCAATACCGATAATCCAGCAGCTTTATTTGAAGAAGTCTGAGGCTAAAGGGCCTAGAAGGATAAAAGCGCTGGTGCTTACGCCGACAAGAGAACTTGCGGCTCAGATAGATGAAAGCTTTTCCGCCTACGGATTGTTCGCGGGGCTTAAGCATACAGTTATATTCGGAGGCGTTTCACAGAACAACCAGGTCAGGGATCTCGGCTTTGGAATTGATGTGCTTGTTGCGACGCCCGGGCGTTTAATAGACCTTATGAATCAAAAGCATGTTGACCTCTCGCATGTTTCACATTTTGTGCTTGATGAGGCTGACCGTATGCTGGACATGGGCTTTCTGCGCGACGTGGAGAAGGTTATTGACAAGCTTCCCGCGAAAAAGCAGACCATGCTTTTTTCCGCAACCATGCCAACTGAAATCGAAAACCTTACAAAAAAGATTCTCAGCGAGCCTGTCAAGGTGGCGGTTGCGCCTGTTTCGTCAACCGTTGACGGAGTCGAGCAGAGGGTTTATTTCGTAAATAAATCAAACAAGACAAAGCTGCTTATTCATCTTTTGAAAAGCGCTGAAATTTTTACGGCGCTTGTGTTTACAAGGACAAAGCACGGTGCGAATAAGCTCACAGAGGAGCTTAGAGCTGCCGGAGAGTCCTGCGAGGTAATACACGCAAACAAGTCTCAGCGGGCAAGACAGCTGGCGCTGGAAAAATTCAAATCCGGAAAATCGCGGATTATGGTTGCAACAGACATCGTGGCCAGGGGAATAGATATAGCAGAGCTGTCGCACGTAATAAATTACGACCTTCCGGAGTCTCCCGAGGACTATGTCCATAGAATCGGAAGAACCGGCAGGGCGGGACAGAGCGGAACAGCCATTTCGTTCTGCGGAGCTTTGGACAGAAAGTCACTTGTGGGCATAGAGAAGCTTATAGGCAAAAAGGTGCCCGTTATTACGGAGAACCCCTATCCTCTTGTTGAAACAGCGGAGACCGCTGAAAAAAAGACGGGCGGAAAGAGCTTTGCGCAAAACAGAAGACCGCGTTTTAAAACAGATAAAAGCAGCAAACCGCGTTCAAATTCTAGGTAAGCACTGATTTGTGAAATGAGGTTGTTGGAATGGAATATAAAATTGTTGTTGACAGCTGCTGCGATGTAACCCCGGAGCTTGTAAAAGAGTATGAAATTACTGTTGTTCCGCTGAACCTGCAATTAGGAGACCGAAGCATTGTTGATGATGACAGCCTCGATATGCCTCAGTTTATGGAAGACATGAAAAACTGTAAGGAAAAGGTGGGCTCCTCTGCTCCGGCGCCCGGCCTTTACAAAGAAGCTTTCTTAAAAGCTAAAAAGGCATTTGCGGTTACGCTTTCAAACAATCTCTCCGGCTCTTACGCCAGCGCTATGGCGGGGAAGGCGACTGCGCTTGAAGAGGAACCTGAAACTGAAGTTCATGTTTTTAATTCAAAAAGCGCCTGCGCCGGAGAAGTACTTATCGCCTTGAAAATAGGCGAAATGATTCGCGAGCAGCTGCAGCCGTCGAAGATTATTGAATCCGTTGAGGATTTCATTAACCATATGAAGACCTATTTTGTTTTACAGAACATCGACAATCTGCTGAAAAACGGAAGAATAGGCAAGGTGACCGGGAAAATTATATCAGCGCTTAATATAAAGCCCCTGATGGGCGCGGACGGAGAAGGCAATATAGCACTTTATTCGCATGCCAGAGGGGAAAAACAAATTATTGAAAAGCTGGCCGACACAATTGAAAAAAGCGGCAAGGATGTCAAGAAAATTGTGATAGCGCACTGCAATAATCTCGGGCTTGCTGAAAAGCTGAGGGAAACAATCAGCAAGCGGTATCATCTGAAGGATATACTTATCGTACCGACCAGAGGCATAAGCAGTATATATGCCAATGATAAGGGCATAGTAATGTCGTTTTGAAGCGACGCCAGATTTTTGCAATAAAGCAAGGGGGAGAGCGCTTTGGATTTAAAGAATAATAAAATTACAGTCGGCGAACTGCTTGATAACCCTAAGGCAAAGGAATTGCTGATGCGCGATTTTCCGATATTGAATAATGAGTATTTGATTAAAATGGCGCGGGGCATGAGTCTGGAAAACACGCTTGAGCTTGCAAAGGGTCTATACGATAAAGACCTGATTAAGAAGACTGTTTGCGATCTGGAAGCAATTTGAGAAGCGTTTTAATAACAATTAATTATATGAGGTGAGTACTATTAATCTTTGTGGAGAATTTGTAACGCATAAGGCGTTCGGCAGAGGACAAATAACCGGAAATGAAGATGGCGTTGTAACAGTCATGTTCAGCGAAACAAAGGAAGTTAAGAAGTTTATATTTCCTTCGGCAATCGAAAGCTTTTTAATGCTTGAAAACGACGCAACTGTAAAAGAATACAAGGTGTATTCGGACGGCATCGCCGATGAAAACGCTTTGGCGAAAAAGGATGCGGCCGACAGGCTTGCGATGGAGAAGCAGGCGGTAAAGGATCATGCCAAGCTGCTGAAAAAGGCGACAAAAAAGCCTGCCAAAAAGCCTAAAAAGGTAATTGATTATTATGAGAACGAGGATGCTATAAGCTGAGCCAAGTGCACAGTTTAGCACAATTCTCATTTTCGACATTCTTTTTTGTTGACAGCAGCATAGGTGAACAATATAATATAAAGTAATCTCTTTGCACTGCATTACATTCTCAAAAAAGAATGCGAGATCAACAGTACAAACTGAGCAGGCGATGGACTCTTTTCGGGGTACATGGGGCCGGGCCGTCAATAGGCGGCAGCAGATTGCATTATAGTGCACATCTGTGGGACAGTAGTATGTTCCATAGGTGTGCATTTTTATACCTAGAGGAACGACCTTGTGGAGTGCCATAAGAGAAATCATACGACGCCGAAAGGCGAAAACGGAGGTTTCTTTATGACGAACAATGGAAAAAATGTGGCGGGGATCAGCTCCGCCGAAGCGAAGCGATTGCAGCAGCAATACGGCAAAAATGAGCTGACGCCGCAGAAAAAGGAGAGCTTTTTTCAAAAAACCCTCCATATTATTTGCGAGCCGATGTTCCTTTTGCTGATTGTAGCCGCGATCATTTATTTTATCCTCGGGGAACCGAGAGACGGCGCTATAATGCTGATTTTCGTAATCGGAATTATAAGCATCGACGTAGTCCAAGAGTGGAAAACCGACAAAACCTTGAATGCACTCAAGGATTTATCAGCGCCTCATGTTAAGGTTATAAGAGACGGAGACGAAACAGTAATAGCTAGTGCGGACCTTGTGCCGGGCGATTTGATGCTGATTTATGAAGGTGTCAAGATTCCCGCCGACGGTGTTGTGGTTAAATGCAACGACCTCTGTGTGGAGGAATCCTCGCTAACAGGCGAGGCCGAAGGAGTCTGGAAGGTTACAGAGGAAAACGCAGAGCCGTCAAACGATTACTGGCGTAAGGATTACTGCTACGCCGGAACTCTTGTCACTCAGGGCACTGCTACTGTTCTGGTTGACAAAATTGGTGCGGAAACCGAGTACGGTAAAATAGGCCAAAATGTGGCGAGCGCGACGGACGAGGCAACGCCGCTTCAGAAGCAGACCGGCAAGCTGGTCAAAACCTGCGCTGGTATCGCGGGCGTACTGTTTGCGCTTGTCGGGGTGGTTACTTATATCAACATACCCGACCATTCTTTTGGCGACCGCTTGATTGAAAGCATCCTGTCAGGTATCACCCTTGCTATGGCTATGATACCAGAGGAATTTCCGGTTATTCTGACGGTGTTCCTGTCCATGGGAGCGTGGAGGCTAGCTAAGAAAAAGTCACTTGTCAGAAAGCTGCCGTCTGTCGAGACTCTGGGCGCGGTATCTGTGCTGTGCGTAGACAAAACGGGAACTATTACAATGAATCAGATGACGGTTCAGGAGACCTGGGCACCTGACGGCAATACGCATGCGCTGATCGAAACCATGGGGCTAGGCTGTGAAACCGACGCCTATGACCCGATGGAAAAGGCGATGCTGAGTTATTGCGACAGTCACGGGATCGCGAAGGAGCATCTCTTCTGCGGCGAGCTAATCAGCGAATATGCTTTTACAAACGAGCTCAAGATGATGGGACACGTATGGCGCCGAAACGGCGGGATTATAATTGCCGCCAAGGGCTCGCCGGAGAGAATTCTCACCATCTGCGATATGACCGAAACGGAAAGGGAAGTCACCGAGCATAAGATTACTGAAATGTCCAAGGAGGGGCTGCGCGTTATCGCAGTCGCATCCTCGACACCTTCGTCGGAGAGCGAAATTCCCTCCGGCATAACGGAATGCAGCCTGAAGCTCTGCGGCCTTATCGGCCTTGCAGACCCCCCGCGCGAGAGCGTCAAATCGGATATCGAGGTGTGCCGCAGGGCGGGCATCCGCGTCGTAATGATAACAGGCGATAACGGAATTACTGCCGCTTCAATAGCTAAAAAAATCGGCATGGACCACAGCGACCATATTATTACAGGCGATATGCTAAGTGGAATGTCCGACAGTGAGCTGCGTGAGGCGGTCAAGGATGTTTCTATCTTCTCCCGCGTTGTGCCTGAGCATAAGATGCGTATCGTTAAGGCCTTTAAGGAAAACGGCGAAATCGTTGCAATGACGGGCGACGGCGTAAATGACGCTCCTGCTCTGAAGTATGCCGACATCGGCATCGCCATGGGCAAGCGCGGCAGTGAGGTGTCGAGAGAGGCGGCCGACCTTATATTGCTGGATGACAATTTTACGACCATCGTTGAGACCGTAAGGGACGGACGCAGGATTTACGACAACATCCGCAAAGCGGTCGGGTATGTGTTTACGATTCATATTCCGATTGCGTTTACATCGCTGCTCGCTCCGATACTCGGAATTGCGCCTGACTCACTCATGCTTCTGCCTCTGCACGTTGTCCTGCTTGAGCTTCTTATTGACCCGACCTGCTCGATTGTGCTGGAGCGCCAGCCTGCCGAAACAGACATCATGACACGCAAACCGCGAAGTCCTAAGGCAAAGCTTCTGGGCGCGCGAACCTTACTTAAAAGCATTATTCAGGGAATCGCAGTTTTTGCCGCATCCTTCGGAACATACTATATCGTTCTTGCGGGGAATCCGGCAAACGCGCCAGTCGCCCGCGCTATGGGGCTGGTCGTAATAATGCTTTCCAACTTGCTGCTTGTGCAGGTAAACAGCTCCGACCACGACTTTGCGATTCAGTCAATTTTTAGGCTTTCTAAGGATTGGGTTATGTGGGCGGTCAACATCGGAACTTTAGTTATGATTGCGGTCATTCTATATACGCCGCTATCCGGCTTTTTGAAGCTCGCGCCGCTCTCCGCAGGGCAGCTCCTC
>CAYQMY010000022.1:0-16060 GCA_964418735.1 uncultured Oscillospiraceae bacterium
CGGAAAAATACCACAGCCCGCGCAAATCGTGCGCGACCGGGGGTATCGCGGCTTTTGCCGCGTATCTAGGGGGAATTGGATTCCCCCTAGAAGCTTGTCGAAAACACTTTTTCGACAAGCTCAACTCTCTGCCGCGTAGGCGGCAGAGAGTTGAATATAGAATACTCTATATCTAAAGTATTATTATCACCAGTATTGAGTATACCCGCTGAGATATTTAAGAGGGTTCTGATACGCGCCGTCCTCGATTATCTCGAAATGAATATGCGCGCCGAAGGAATAACCCGTCGAGCCTACAAGTCCGATGACCTGTCCCTGGCCTACTATATCGCCCACACTTACAAGCCGCTCCGACATATGCGCGTAAAGCGTAAATCTTCCGTTGCCGTGACTTAACATAACATAATTTCCGTAAGATGAGCTGTAGGTCGAGGAGACAACCTCACCGCCGTCCGCCGCATAAATATCGGTACCATAGCTTGCACCGATATCGACTCCATTATGCCATCTCCATACCCCGTTTAACAAATCGTCGCCGTAGGGAGATGTTATCAGTCTGCAGTCAGATGGCCATATGTACTGTCCTGTTGCGCCCGCGTTCGCGCCGCTGTTTTGCCTAGCAAGCTCGGCAGCCAATTCAAGTACCTTTTGCCTAAGCGCATCTTCCGCCGCTGCATTTTCCTCAAACGCCGCGTTATATTCCTCAATGCTCATGCTGATAGTTGATATCATGCTTGTTGTTTCATTGACTTGTTTGTTAAGCAAAACGATTTCCGATTCCTTCTCGGATCTTGAGTATTCGAGCTCAGCCTTTGCGCCCTCAAGCTCCTTCAGCGCGGAAGCCATTTCGGCTTTCGCCTTTCGCAAAGCGTTTACGTTTGCCTCATCGCTGCCCATAACGTCCGAAGTGAAATCCAATCTCCCCAGCAAATCGCTGAAGCTGTCCGCACCAAAAAGAATTGATGCATAGGAAACTGAACCTAGCTCCTCCATAGCGCGAAGCCGGAATTTAAAAACCTGCAACTGACGCTCTTCCTCAGCCTTCGCTTTGTCGTATTCGCTCTGCTTTTGGTTTATAAGAGTTTCATATGTAGTGATCTTAGAATTGAGATTCTCGATCTTCTGCCTCGTTACCGTGACCTGCTCGTCCAGGTAAGACTTGCGGTCCAGCATACTGGCCCTTTCATTTTCGTTCGCGTCAATCTTGGCCTGAAGCGCTTCCTGCTTCTTCTCAAGCTCTCGCTGCTGGTTTTCAAGATAATCTATGTCGGCTTGGGTTACCGCGCTCGCATTGCCCGCCGTGAATATTATCGAGAGCATCGGTACTATAATCAGCAGAGCCATTACCACAGCTAAAATTGTTACAAACAGCTTTCTTCTTTTCATGTATCCCTCCACTAGATAAGCAGTTACCTAAACCTTAAGATATTTTCTGATTACCGAAAGGCTGCCGCCAATGCCGACGACAAAGCCGGTTGCTACGAATATCCCAAGAAGGGGAAGCGCGAGCTTGCCGAAGGGCACGGCTTCAATGATATTCATTGTAGAAGACTTGGTAATTTCAACGGCCAGAACCGCATAGATGCCCCACTGAGCCAAAAATGCGACAAGCGCACCTATAAGGCCCAGAATAAGTCCCTCGAAAACAAAGGGCCATCTTATAAAACCGTTTGTGGCGCCGACCATCTTCATTATCGCAATTTCCTCGCGCCTGTCGAAGGTCGCGAGCTTGATAGTGTTTGACATAATAAACATCGATACGATGAGAAGAACAAGTATAATTATTATAGATACCGTCGCGACAATTCGGCTTACGGTTGTAAATCCCTCTGAAATTTCCATATGGGCACTGACGTCCGCTATGCCTACTATGTCGTCAATCTGCTGCTTTGAGTCCTTCATCTGAGAAATGTCCCTGAGGTATACGATATACCTATGGCGCAGAACCGTAGGATTTATATCCTCAAAAAGATCGTTGTCGTTATACTTTGAAAGGTACTGGCTGAGCGCCTGATCCCTCGACACAAAAATTGCGTCAGCCACGTTTGGAACAGCTTTAATTTTTGCTTCAAGAGCCTTCGCCTGATCGTCCGGCAGGGTATCATCGACAAAAGCGAGCATCTGATTTTCGGACTCCCACTTATCTATCATCGCGCTGACATTCAGCGAAAGCAGAGTGAAGCTTCCCATTATAATCAGGCAGGCCACAATTACGCCAACCGAGGCAAACGACATGAAGCCGTGGTTAAAAATGCTGCTTACGCCTTCTCTGGCGAAATAACCTACGCCTATCCTGTTACGATTCATAGTTATAGTACCCGTCCATTCCGTCGCTGATTACTCTGCCGCCTTCGATAGCTATTACCCGTTTCGAAAAACGGTTAACCAGCTCCTTTTCATGCGTAACGACGAGCACCGTGGTTCCGAGCTTGTTTATACGCTCAAGCAACATCATTATTTCAAGGCTTCTGGCCGGGTCCAGGTTTCCTGTCGGCTCGTCCGCGATAATAAGCCTCGGATTGTTTACGAGCGCCCTCGCGACAGCGACACGCTGCTGCTCACCGCCCGAAAGCTCACTCGGCTTGCGCCTGGTCTTGGTATCAAGTCCGACCAGCTCAAGCACGTAGGGTACGCGGCGTTTTATATCCTTGCCGGTAGCGCCGACGGCTCTCATAGCGAAAGCGACATTGTCATAAACGTTCTTTTTGTCTATGAGCCTGAAATCCTGAAACACAACCCCGAGTGTGCGCCTCAAAAAGGGCATCTGCGACGGTTTTATGGAATTTAGATCATAGCCGTTGATCGAAATCTCACCGAGAGTCGGCGCGATTTCGCCGGTCAGAATCTTTATGATCGTGGACTTTCCGGAACCCGAGGGGCCGACAAGGAAAACGAACTCGCCGTCGTCAATTGTCGCGTTTACGCCCCGGAGGGCCTTTGTCCCATTCTCATAAGCCTTGCATACGTTTGTCATGCGAACCATTAAAAATAACCTCCAAAGGAATGCTTACATCTTTACGCCCTGTGAATTCAAATACTTATTTACCATCAGGGCCACCTTAAAGACAATTGCGTGATCGAATTCCCTAAGGTCAAGTCCGGTCAGCTTTTTGATTTTTTCAAGGCGGTATACCAAAGTATTCCTGTGGACGAAGAGCTTTCTTGAGGTTTCGGAAACGTTCAGATTGTTTTCAAAAAACTTTCTGATCGTGTAAAGCGTTTCGTGGTCAAGCGAATCGATGGAGTTCTTTCTAAAAACCTCGGATAGGAACATTTCGCATAGTGTGGTCGGCAGCTGATATATAATGCGGCCTATTCCCAGATTGTCATAGCTGATTATGGTTTTTTCCGTATCAAAAACCTTGCGAACCTCGATAGCCGTCTGTGCTTCCTTATATCTCTCGGCAAGAGTACGCAGATGCTTGGAAACGGAGCCGATACCGATAACAGTCTTTATCATAAGCTCGTTGCTGATTGTGCTCTCAATCTGAGACGCGAGCTTTCTTAGTTCGTCAGTTTCAATGTCGGATGGAACCTCTTTAACAAGCACGATATCCGTCTCGCTGACGCTTATGATGAAATCCTTCTGCTTTTCCGGGAAAATGTTCTGTATAACCTCAACCGCGGAAATGTCGGACTTCTCAAGCTGCCGAACAAGAAATACGGCTCTCGAAACGTCCATGTTGAAATGAAGCTCCTTGGCGCGTACATATATATCACCGGGAAGTATGTTATCCAGAATTATGTTTTTGATAAAGGCGCTCTTGTCGTATTTTTCCTCGTAATATGTTTTTGACTCGTTAAAAGCGATTGAGGCCAGAACGCAAATGCACTTCGCCTCCGAATCCTCGCCTTCGACAAATACTGCATAGTCAAAGTTATTGTTCCAACCGCCCAGAGGTTTGAAGGTTCTTCCCTTATAGACAACAGTCTGCCCTTCGTTATCTCCGAGTGCACCGGATATCTGCCCAATTTTTGTACCGACAAGTGAAAGCTCGTTGCAGGCGATAACTCCGCCCTCGGAGTCGATTACCCCAATTGTTCTCCTTGTCGCTTCTTTCATCTGAACAATAAGACTCTGAAAAATTCTCCCCGACATACAGTGTCCTCCCTCTACTTAGTGCAATTTATTAATTTTTCGCACTTATTTACATAATAACTTGTTTCTTGTGATTTTTCAATATAAAACAGCAAAATTATTTGTAAATATTTTAGTTTTTCTGTTATATTCGCAGAAATATAAGGAAATTACCACACATTTTTACTTCATAATGACTACGATTTTTCTTTTTAGCTGCAAGAGACAGCGCAATAAGTTGTTGCGCATCGCTTAATATATTTGCTTTGCCGCCGGTTTAAGCGACAGCTCTATCTCCCGCTCCGTAAGTTCCCTCCACTCGCCCAATCCTAAAGCATCGTCGAGAACAAGCGCTCCGATTGAAAGGCGCTTGAGATAAAGAACCGGCTTTCCAAGGCTCGCCATCATCCGCTTCACCTGATGGTACTTCCCCTCTGAAACCGTTATTACGCAATTGCTTTCATCTGCCGCCGTGATAATTTCAAGCTCCGCCGGAAGGCACTGAGTACCGTCACCGAGTACAAGTCCGCTTCTAACTTTCGAAATATCCTCATTTGTGAGCAGGCCTCTGACTTTAGCATAGTACCTCTTTGATATGTCGCTTTTGGGCGATATAATCTTATGCGCGTAGTCGCCGTCGTTGGTCAGAAGCAGCAATCCCTCTGTGTCCTTATCAAGGCGTCCAACCGTAAAAAGGTTCTGCCGCTTCGTGCGCTCATCCAAAAGCTCAACAACGGTCCTTTCGCGCGCGTCCTCCGTTGCGCTTATCACCCCGTCCGGCTTATTCATCATGATATATCGAAACTGCCTGTACAAAACCGCTTCCCCGTCAACGGTTATTTTTACGCAGTCAGTGTCAAGCTTTTGGTCGGGAGCTTTAGCGACAACGCCGTCAACCAGCACTCTTCCGTTTTTGACCAAAGCTTTCACATCGCGGCGCGAGGCAAAGCCCATGTCCGATATTATTTTGTCGAGGCGAAGTAGGGCCATATAGGACATCCTCCTGTTTGTCTGAACAATTTGTACACATTTTAACATAAACGAAACCGAAAATGAATAGGCTGTACTATCATCATCGGGAGGGATATCCATGTTTGTTTTTACCGCTAAATTCAACCGCAAAAGAGCCATTGCCATAATCCTCGCTTTGGCGGTCATTTTGCTCGCCGTTATCCTGCTTGCAGGACTGCGCGACAGAAATAACACCGAGCCCGCGGCAAAGGCAGCTGTCACATCAGGAATAAAAACAAATGACGACAGGGTAAACTACCTGCAGTCCTTCGGATGGAAGGTAAGCGCCGAGCCCATAGACGAGCAGGAAATCGTAATCCCCAAAAAGTTTAGCGACGTCTATAAGAGCTATGCCGAACTTCAGAAAAAACAGGGCTTTGAGCTTTCAAAGTACGGCGGGCTGGAAGCAAAGCGCTATACATACGAAGTGCAGAATTATCCCTCCGGAGAATCCGGAATTGTCGCGGATATAATCGTATACAGAAATACAATAATTGCGGGAAACGTCCAGTCAACGGCGCTTAACGGCTTCATGCACGGACTAAACGAAAACATTAAACCTTCAAATGAGTAGAAACCGAAATTCCCCACAAGCCGGAATCCGTCCTGTGGGGAATTTTTTTAGGCAACTCCGTACAATTCTAAGTGCGGGATTGCGCAGTCTAATTTTTTGTCAAATGGGCTAAAAAGCGCAGGGAATACTTTGTGTATTCACGAGCATTTTTGGACGATTTGGCGGAAAAGAAGCAAGCAAGCACGTGCTTAAGGCGCAAGCCGCGAATTGTGCGGTGCTGCCTTATTTTAAATTATTCAGCGTCGTAGGCGGAAGCCGCAGGAGCCTCAAGCAGGGCGCGGATGCTGAGGGACACCTTCTTCTTTTCGGTGTCGATTTCAGTTATCTTGACCTCGATCTCCTGGCCTTCGGAGAGAACCTCGGAAGCCTTCGCAATTCTGCGGTCGGCAATCTGCGAGATATGGATAAGTCCGTCAACGCCGGGGATAATCTCAGCAAATGCGCCGAAATCCGTAAGCTTGACGATTCTGACCTTTGCGGTGCTGCCAGCCTCATAGGTGCTGATGAACTTCTCCCAGGGATTCTCGGAGGTGTCCTTGCAGGTCAGGGAGATTTTCTTCTTTTCCTTATCAAAGGAAAGTACGGAAACAGTAATGGGGTCGCCAACCTTTACAAGGTCTGCGGGGTTCTTTGTGCGTCTCCAGCTAAGCTCGGAAACGTGAACCATGCCGTCGATTCCGCCGATGTCGACGAATACGCCGTAGGAGGTCAGTGACTTGACTACGCCGTCATACTTTGTGCCGACCTCGATGGTCTCCCAGATTTTATCTGCACTAACCTTGCGCTCTTCAAACTGCGCGGCTCTGATTGAGCCGACGACTCTGCGGCGCGAGCGGTTAACCTCGGTGATACGGAGCTTAACTCTCTTTTTAAGCAGCTCTGTCATGGAAGCTTCCTTCGGCAGACCGGACTGAGAAGCGGGCACGAAAACGCGCACACCCTTAATGGTTACGACAATGCCGCCCTTGTTCTCTTCGGTGACAATACCCTCGAGAGTGTCTCTGGAGTCTCTGGCAGCCTCTATATAATCCCAGTTTTTAACGGCATCAAGACGCTTCTTTGAAAGCATCGCGGTACCTTCAACATCATTAACGCGAATGACATAGGCCTCGATTTCGCTGCCTACCTTCGCCATGTCCTCAACCTTTACATCCGGGTCATCGGAGAACTCTGAAACCGGTATGTAGGCCGAATGCTTCGTACCGAGGTCTACGGTAATCTCTGTGGGAGAAACTCGTACAACTACGCCTACTACCTTTTCGCCTGTATTTAGAGTTTTAATGTTTTGTTCCAAAAGTTCCGCAAAACTTGTCTCCATCTCCTCAGTTTTGCTTTCCGCCGCTCCGGCGATGACTTCCAGACCTTTGATTTCTTCCGTCATCTTGTTGTAAACCTCCTTAATTATCCACGCAGGCGTCGAAGCCCCTGCTGTAATGCCGACGGTGTCGGCATCTTTTAGTCTGTGTATATCCAGGTCACCCGCTTTTTCCACAAAAAAAACCTGTGGACACTTTTCGGCACAGATTTCAGCAAGACGCATGGTATTGGCACTGGTCCTGCCGCCGATTACTACCATGGCGTCACAGAACTCAGAAAGCCTGGCCGCTTCGAATTGTCGCCTGGACGTTGCTCCGCATATTGTATCAAATACTTCGCTGTTTGTACACTCTTTTTTTATTAATTTATTGCAAACTTCCATATTTGTTTTAGTTTCTGTAGTTTGGTAAACAACGGTAACAGGGCTATTTTTATTCTCATCCGAAGAATCCAGCCAGGATTTGAGCTCCTCCGCATTTTTGAAAACCAGAGCGCCCTCGCACCAGCCGCAGATGGCAACCACCTCCGGATGCGACTTTGTCCCTATTACTATCGGAAGTCTGCCGTTTTTTGACGCTTCACTAACAATCTTGTGTATCCTTGAAACATTCGGGCAGGTCGCGTCGATTACCCTGCAGCCCTTTTCGGCAAGTATCTCGGCCTCGCGCTCTGTTACACCGTGTGATCTTATTATCACCGTAGAGCCCGGCTGCGCGTCCCCTGCGGTCTCAATCTGGCCCACGCCCTGCTCCCTGAGCTTTTGTACGGTACGCTCATTGTGAATAAGCGGCCCGAGAGTATGGCATTCTCCGTTTTCAGAAGCCTGCTCAGCCAGCTCCACCGCTCTTTTCACGCCGTAGCAGAAGCCCGCGTTGTCGGCAAAAATGACCTTCATAGCTTAAGCTCCTCTATTTTCTGCATAAGCTCCCTTGCATATACGGAATATGCCTCGGAGCCGCCCTTTAATTTTTCAATAGTGTAGGGCTTTCCGATAACCACTTCGATTTTTTTGAACAGCCTCTTAGTCCTCGGAATATATACCGGCAGTATCGGTACGCCGACCTTAGACGCCAGCATTATAGCGCCTGTTTTGGCAGCTGATGCGTCCGCCGATTCCACGCGGGTGCCTTCGGGGAAAATGACTACCTTTTCGCCGTCCTTTAAAAGCTTCATAGCCGTCTTTATCGCCGTTATATCAGAGTTTCCCCTGTTAACGCCGAATATTCCGCCCTTTTTCAGCAGAAAACCGAGTATGGGAACTCGCATCAGCTCTATTTTCGCCATAAATCTGGGATGGTGCTTTAGACTCATGGCAAAAGCGAGAGCTACGGGGTCCTTGAGCGAAGAATGGTTCGCGCATATCACTGCCCCGCCCTCAGGAATATTTTCCCTGCCTTTTACAGTAACTCTGTGCATCAGTGAAAAAAAAGGGAAAATCAATATATAGTATAAACTGTAAAGGAACCTCATAAACCTAATTTCTCCGATATTACTTTTGATACAGCCTCAGCGCTCTCATCGAGGGTTATATTCGTCGTGTCGATAAACACGGAATCCTCGGCGGGCTTCAGGGGGGCAATCTCCCTGCTGCTGTCGTTTTTATCGCGGTACTGCATGTCCTTTAGAACTTCCTCAAGGCTTGTTTCCATGCCCTTTGCCTTAAGCTCCAGATACCTGCGGTGCGCCCTCGCCTCGGGAGAGGCGGTTAGAAATATCTTTACGCTCGCGTCGGGAAGCACGACAGTTCCGATATCGCGGCCGTCCATCACAACATCATAGCGCTGTGCAAGCTCACGCTGCATATCGAGCAGAAACGCACGGACATGCGGCATGGCCGAAACGTCGGACGCGTATATCGAAATCTCGGGAGTGCGTATCTTTTCGGATACGTCCTCGCCGTTTAGTATCATGTGCTGCACTCCGTCTAAGTCGTACCGGATATCAATTTTTATTTTGGGGAGAAGCTTTTCTACAGACTCAGAATCCTTTGAGCCGACGCCGTTCATCCTGGCGAACAGCCCGACCGACCTGTAAATCGCTCCGGTGTCAACATAAATAAAACCGTATTTTTTAGCCGTCAGTCTCGCAATTGTGCTTTTTCCGGACCCGGAGGGGCCGTCGATTGCAACGCTTCGCTTCATCCGATTAATTCTCCTTGAATCCCGCCGCATTCTTCCCCGCCGTATAAGCGGTTGACCATGCGATCTGTAAATTAAAGCCTCCAGTGTAGGCGTCAGCGTCTATTACTTCACCGGCAAAATATAAACCCTTAACAAGCTTGGATTCCATGGTTGCCGGATTAATTTCCTTGGTTGCTATACCCCCCGATGTGATAATCGCCTCATCGATCGGGCGCGGGCCTTTGATTTCTATAGTAAATTCCTTGAAAAGACGTATAAGCCCCTGTCTTTGCTGCTTGGTTATCGAGTGTACCTTCGTGTCCTCGGGTATACCCGAGCGCTCAATAAGAACAGGTATCATCAGCCTGCTTGCAAGGTCGTCGAGAGCGTTTTTGTAATCCTTATTCGAGTACTTTTCGAAGTCGCGCAAAAGGCGCAAATCAAGCTTTTTCTCGTCGAGTCCGGGTTTTAGGTCAAGCTTTATAGTATATCTGTCGTTTTCAAAATCGCGCATGTGCGCGCTGGCAGACAAGACTGTCGGGCCCGAAATTCCGAAATGCGTAAACTGCATCTCGCCGAGCTCTTCAAATATAAGCTTGCCCTTTTTGTTGTACGCGGAGAGAGTTACGTTTTTAAGCGAAAGCCCCTGCATTTTCGGGCAAAAATCGTCAGCCGTTTCAAGTGCAACCAGCGAGGGCTTGGGCTTCACCAAGGTATGCCCCAGCCTTTCGGCAATGGCGTAGCCTTCGCCGTTTGAGCCGGTTTTCGGGTAGCTCATACCGCCTGTGCATAAAATAGCGGCGCTACAGGCAATGACTCCCATGTCTGTGACAGCTGTGGTCACCGCTCCGTCTTTGGCTTCTATCCCCGTAACGCGGGCTTTCATAATTGTAACGCCTGTTTTCTCAAGATAGCGCCTGAGAGCTTCCGCCACTTCATGCGCGCTGTCAGAGACGGGAAAAACCCTGTCTCCCCTCTCCGTTTTGAGCTTAACGCCAAATTTCTCAAAAAGGGCAATGGTATCTGAGGGTGTAAGGCCGTTAAAGGCACTGAAGAGAAACTTGCCGTTTCTCGGCACGTTTTCCATCAGCTTTTCGACTGTGCAGTTGTTAGTAAGATTGCAGCGTCCCTTACCGGTTATTCGAAGCTTAACGCCCAGACGGTCGTTTTTTTCGACCAGCAGAACCTGTTTTCCCCGCTCCGCCGCTAAGGCCGCGGCAAGCATTCCGGCGGCTCCGCCGCCGATAACGACAATGTCATACATCGGATTTTTCGTATACTCCGTATTCAGACCAGATTTTTTCAAGCTCGTTGAAGGTGGTTGAAAGCTTATCGCCGGTCTCGGAGCCGAGCGCGACAATAAGCGCGTTTATAAGCGACAGCGGCGCGACAAGAGAATCCACGAAGGAGACCATATTGCTCTTGGCAAGCAGCTTGATTTCGGAGACCTTCGCTATAGGAGAATCTGCGTTATCGGTTATTCCGATAACGGTCGCCATCCTGTCTCTCGCGAATTTCAGTGTATTCACAGTTCGGGTCGAGTATCTCGGGAAGCTTATTCCGATTACTACATCCTCATCGGTAAGCCTCAGCATCTGCTCATATATTTCGCTAATGGACGTATCGTCCACAACCTTAACGTTTTCAAACAAAAGGTTCAGATAAAAGCCCATAAATACAGACAGGGCCTTTGACGAGCGCGTGCCGAGTATGTATATGCGCCTTGCGCCTGAAATAGCCTTTACAGCCGCAGCAAACTCTTCTCTGCTGGTTTCCTCTGAGGTCGATCTGAGCTTTTCCATATCCCAATGCAGGATTGTAGCAAGGACATCCTTCGAGCCCATTACGTCCTTGGCCGCCTTTATGCGCTGCACGGAGGTAGAGCGCGTCCTTATCATTTCCTGCAAGGCCTTGCGCATTCCCGGATAGCCGTCAAAGCCAAGCTCCGAAGCAAAGCGGACAACCGTAGACTCGCTTACACCTACGGTTTTGCCCAATTTCGCGGCAGTCATAAACGCCGCTCTGTCAAAGTTCTCCTCCAGATATTTCGCAATGTTTTTCTGTCCCTTAGAAAAGCTGGCGTACTGCCTTTCGATAGCAGCAAATATGTCCCTCTCCACAGCGCAATCCCCCAAGCAAATAATATTCTAATAATACATTCGCAGAAATCCAAAATCAATAGAAAAAACCAATTATTGCATTTTATTACTTTAAATCGAACTAATATACTTTATTTCATCTGCGCTGAGATAGCGCCACTTGCCGTAACGCAGTTCTCCCAGACTAAGCTTTCCCTCCGAAATGCGCTTGAGCCTTTTAACCTCTAGTCCGGTCTGCTCGCACATCTTCCTTATTTGCCTGTTCCTGCCCTCGTAAATCGTAATTTGAAGCGTCGCTTCATCATTCACGATTTCTAAAATCTTTATCGATGCGGGGATAAGCTTGTGTCCGTCTACGACCATATCCTCTCCCATCGCAGCTACAGCAGCGTCAATGTCGCGTCCTTTGACCTTTGTTATATAGGTCTTGGATATCTCATGAGACGGATGCATTAGCTTATTAGCCACTTCACCGTCATTCGTCATTAAGAGCAGCCCCTCAGAATTGTAGTCGAGTCTGCCGACGGGGTAAACTCGCGCCGGGCAGTCCTTTACGAGGTCGACGACAGTTTTCCTGCCCCGCTCATCGCTCATTGTAGTTACAAAGCCGCGAGGCTTATGCAGCATTATATAAACCCTTTCGCCCGCGGCGGTCAAAAGAGCTCCCCTTACCTCTATCTTGTCCGTTTCAGGATCGGCCTTTTCTCCAAGCACGGCTGTCTTACCGTTTACCTTGACCTCGCCGTCCTGTATTAGCTTTTCCGCTTCGCGCCTCGAGGCAAGGCCGTATGCGGATATTATTTTCTGTAGTCTTTCTTGCATTGTATCTCCTTAATTTTCAGTCCAAAATAAGCACCGCCCCAGGTAAGCGCTGATTTAATCGAATCGGATGGATGAGTGTGAGAAATTCCCGTCAGTTTGTCCAAAAAACGTAGGCAATACTTTGTGTATTAACGAGGCTTTTTGGGCAAAATGGCGGGAATATATCCGCTCATACGCCGATATGCGATTAGTCAGTGATTACCTATTATAGAAAAGGGGGTGCTTATTTTAATCTTATTACATATTGCTTTTACTTGTTTTTATCCTTATTTATAAACTCCTGCACCTTGTCGATGACCTCGGGAACGAGCTCAATAACTCTGTCAACGGTTGTGTTCGCCGGCGGCGCGATGTTGACAAGCTTAATGTTGCCGTCCTTTATCACCAGAAACGCGACGGGCATGATATTGATTCCGGCTCCGCTTCCGCCGGTAAATGGATTAGCGCTTCCCGGCGACTGCGATTTTGAGACATAGTCTCCGCCTCCGCATCCGAAGCCGAAGCTGACTTTGGAAACAGGTATCATCGTTATACCATCGGGAGTTGTTATGGGCTGTCCGATAACCGTATTTACGTCTACCATTTCGCGGATTTTCTGCATGGTTACTTCCATAAGGTCGCCAATAGGATGCTTTTCCATTTTATTTTTCTTCCTTTCGTTTCTGTAAATCTTTTGGCTTTCTGATCAAGGTCAAAATCGGATAACCCAGACGAATCGACTGCCATACAGTCAAAGTGATCCTCGCCTTTAAATAAATGCAGGGTTCGTTTGCCGCAAAATTAAAGCCTGATCTGAAGTCTCGTTTTCTGATATTGAAATTTTGCTCCAAAAAGCTTGTAATCATACCCATAGCCGCGGAAACTCCGCCGTAAGTCAGCGCTACTGCCACGGGGTCTTCGCCTGCCGCAACGTAATGTATGATTATCTCGTCGATTGATAAACCCTTTTTCAGAGATTCAAGAAGCTTTTTTATATCCGGCCAGTAGGACTTAAAAGTAGCCCATGCGCCAGCTTTTTCGGTCTCCTCCGCTTGCTCCCCCGCTTTTTTCGGGGGCTTGCGTTCTCGTTTTTTGGCCGGCTTCTTTTTCTTTTCTTCCTTGGGGGCTATCCTGAAGCGAAAAGGGCCCGCCAAAAAAACCGCCGAAAACCCTTTTTCGTCATACACCACGATAAGTCCTATGCGCACCAGCAATATAACAAGCGCCAATACCGCAAGAACCGTGAGGATTACATACAGGACCGTCAAATATCAGGTCACCTCCACGTCAGAGCTTACCTCGGACTTCTTTGCTTCCTCGACCTCCATAAGCGCGTTTATGGCGTTTTTAATCTCAATCTGCCCCTCACTCTGCTCCGTATCAGGAAGCGAAGGCAGCTCCTCGAGAGAGCACAGCCCAAAGCTTCTTAAAAACGATTTTGTGGTTCGGTACAGCGTTGGACGCCCCGGCACCTTAAGCTTTCCGCAGGGCTCGATAAGTCCCTTTTCCTGCAGACTGTTAACGGTATAGGAGCTGTCAATTCCGCGCATCTGCTCTACATACGCCTTGGTAGCCGGCTGAAAGTAAGCAATAATCGCGAGCACCTCAAGCGCCGTCTGCGAAAGCTGAGGCGGCTTCCTTGTTTCAAGCGTGCGGCGTATAACGTCGGCAAACTCGGGAGAGGAGCAGAGCTGCAACGAGTTTTCAAGCCTTATAAGCCGTATTCCGCGCTGATTGAAGGCGTATGTATCGGCAAGCCTCGCGGAAACGTCGATAATAACCTGCTTGTCCTGTCCGAGGGCTTCGGCAAGCCTTTCAACAGGAACCGGCTCTCCCGCCGCAAACAGTATTCCCTCAATCGCCGCTTCTATTTCTCTTATGTCCATGGCCCACCTCAGTTTTCCGTACAGCATACAGATAGATTTTCGTCTGTTCCGACCAAAATTATACTGCCCATTTTACAAAGCTCAAGTACCGCGACAAAGGTCGCGATTATCTCGGTTCGGCTGCGGCTTTCAAAAAGAAGTTCCCTGACGCAGACCGTTCCGCGGTTTTTAAGTAGTTTGATTATTTCCTCGGTTTTTAGCGACACCGGATAGGTTATCTTCTCCGGCATCGTCAGTGTCTTTGAAAGCGCCTTCATATCCAGCTCATCTCTGCCTAGAATTGAGAGGATGGCAAGCTCCAGGTCCTGCTTATTATGTCCGTAAACATATTCGTTTTGCTTTCCCAAGGGCTCGGGCACCTTGGTAATGTAGCCCTCGCCGCGAGAACGGCAGGCAGACAAAAACTCTGCCGCAAACTTGATTTTAGGATAGCCGTCTTTGCGCTGCAGCTCTTCAAGCGACAGCATGAGCGACTCTAGCTCCGAAACCTCCTCGTCGTTCTCCGAAAGCAGCATCTTTGTCTTAATATAAGTCAGATGAGAGGCCATGGCGACAAACTCGCTGGCTATCTCAAGGTCCATATTCTTCATCTCGTCCAGATACTGAAGATACTGTTCGAGAATGACCGAAATCTGCACATCGCGTATCTCTATCTTGTTTTTGCTCAGCAGCAGCAAAATAAGCGCCAGAGGGCCTTCAAAGTCCTCCATATCGCCTTTCGATTTTACAATGCCCTCAAGCTTAAACTTCGGGTTTTCCAAGACCTGCACCGCCTATTTAATCAAATTATACGCAAAGTCAGCTATAGGGGAAAGCCCCTCATACACCGCTGTCGAAACATTGGTTATCGGCGCGTTAAGTACGTCGGTAAAAACAACGAGGGCCGTAAGTATTATAAAACCGTAGCGTTCATACCGCATCAGAAGATTATACAGGTTATTCGGCAAAATGGCAAATAATATCTTCGAGCCGTCAAGCGGAGGTATCGGAATAAGATTGAATATCCCGAGGCAGACGCTCAGATATGCCGTCTGTATAAGCAGCTGTATTACCTGCCTGCCAAAAGAGCTTCCCGCTAGAGATCTGTAGAACAGACCATAAAAAAACAAAACCACCGAGGCCAGAATAATATTTGAAAGCGGCCCTGCCAAGGCGGTAATCGCCATATCGCGCTTGGGGTTCTTAAAGTTCCGCATATCGACCGATACTGGCTTCGCCCAGCCAAAGCGGAACACAACCAGCATCAGAAGTCCGAGGGGGTCGATGTGCTTTAGGGGGTTGAGGCTGAGTCTGCCCTGAGTCGCCGCGGTGCGATCGCCAAGCTTATAGGCCGCAAACCCGTGACACATTTCATGTACTACTATGCATATGATAGCTGGAATAATCGACAGCGCGATGCTGAGCAGATATGTCCAGTCCATTTTAGAAAAAACCTGATTAAGTCCCATTGCTTTACCTTTCGATTAGGCCTTCCTCTATTTTCGTTATAAGCTCTTCGCGGCCGGTACCCTTTTCGGCTGAAAAAAGAACAAGCGGCATTTCCTCGGAAAGCTCAAGCGTCTGCCTTATCCTGTCTATGTTGGGCGCAATTTCGCTCTTTTTGAGCTTATCGACCTTGTTCGCTACGATAATAAGCGGCCTGCCGCTTGCTTTAAACCAATTTGCCATCGTAATATCGTCCGCCGTGGGCTTGTGCCGGCTGTCTACGATAAGCACGCCCATAGTAATAAGCTCCTTCGCAAAGTAGCTCTCCATAAGCTTCGCCCAGCGGGCTTTTTCGCTGTCAGAAACCTTGGCGAAGCCGTAACCCGGCAAATCGGTAAGATACGAGGTTTTATCAATCAGGAAGTAATTGATGTGCGCGGTCTTTCCGGGCGTCGAGCTTACTCTCGCAAAGTTCTTGCGGTTAACGAGCTTGTTGATTACCGACGACTTTCCTACGTTTGACCTGCCCGCAAATACAATCTGCGGCAGGCTGTCGTCTATAAAATCCTTTTCTGAAGCCGCGGATAAGATAAACTCCGCTTTTACAAAATTCATGCGTTTCTCCTGTTACAAAAATCGGAGGTTGGTAACCGCAAGTTTAATTGGCGTCGGATGGATGATCGAGAGAAATTTTCGTCAGTTTGTTCAAAAAACGCAGGCAATACTTTGTGTATTAACGAGGCTTTTTG
>CAYQMY010000023.1:0-15646 GCA_964418735.1 uncultured Oscillospiraceae bacterium
GACTTCGGCTCGAAAGGAACTCTGGCTTCTTTGCCGCAGCTTGCGCATGTGGCTGTGAAGTACTCTCTCGGACCTCTAGCAGCATTCTTCCTTGCATCGCGGCAGTTCTTGCAGCGCTGGGGCTCGTTCTGGAAGCCTCTCTCAGCATAGAACTCCTGCTCGCCTGCGGTGAAAATAAATTCCGCTCCGCATTCCTTACATACCAGTGTTTTGTCTTCGTACATTTTGAATCCTCACTTTTGACAGAATCTGGCCCCGAAGGGCATTGTATTATGCGTTCAGCCGAAACTGATATCGCCATAGTTAAGCTGTGCCAGCTTCCTTCTGACACGTTGGACAGCGTTATCCACCGATTTGGGTGATTTTTTTATTATTTGCGCTATCTCTCTATAAGATAATCCTTTTAGATATAACCCCAATATTTCGGCTTCAAGTCCTGAAAGATGAACCACAAAGTCTGATAAAATCTCGTCTGAACGCTCTTTATCTATCAAAAGATCTTCCGGTTCCCTGCGGAACGCCGCGTTTAGAATGGATTCGGCCTGGTTTTGGCTTTCGTCAAAAGAGGGGGATTCAAAGGAAACATAATTGTTTAAAGGAGAATGCTTTGAGCCTGCGGCTGATTTTATAGCGCTGTAGAGACGCCGTTTTATACAAAGCTCAGAGAAGGTTCGAAGTGATGCCCCGCCATCGGGATTAAACTCCCTAAGAGCTGACAAAAGTCCGAGCATCCCCTCCTGAATGAGGTCTTCACTGTCGCCGCCCGCAAGAAAATAAGGACGCGCACATGCCCTGACCAGTTGGCTGTATCTCTCTACCAGCAGCTCTTCCGCTTTCCTATTTCCGGAAAAAGCCAATTGGTGCAAAGCTTCATCGGTAAGATTATTTAGCTGTTCCATAATCAGTAATTTCTCACTTATCTGACAGTAATTATAAGCATTAAGACCAAAAAAGTCAAGCATTTATACAAAATTATTTAGCAAATTACCCCTTTTATTATGTATTTTATCGTATTTGACAGTTTTTCAGTGGAATTTATTGCCACTGACATGTCGTTAGCTTCGACCATAACCCGAATGAGAGCCTCTGTTCCGGACGGTCTTATAAGCACCCTGCCGCTACCTCCGAGCATTACCTCGACAGCCCTGATTTCAGTTTTCAGCTCCTCAGATTGCATTACCTTGTCCTTTATTTGGTTGCCGCCCTCGATCGGAACGTTTTTATGAATCTGGGGGTATTGCGGTATTTCGGCTACAAGCTCGGACACCTTTTTTCCGGAGTCGCTGAGTATGCTCAGAAATTTAACAGCGGTAAGCTGTCCGTCGCCCGTCGTGGAATCGTCAAGGAAGATCATGTGCCCCGACTGCTCTCCGCCAAGATTACAGTCCTTCTCCTGCATCATGCGAAGAACGTACTTATCTCCGACATCGGCGCACAGAACTTTGAAGTCGTTGTCATTTGCGTACTTATGAAAGCCGAGCCCCGACATGATCGTAGCGACCACGGTGTCATTTTTAAGCTTGCCGCGCTTCTTCATGCCCAGCGCACAGATAGCCATTATGTTGTCTCCGTCGAGCTTGTTCCCTTTTTCGTCAACGATAAGGCAGCGGTCTGCGTCGCCGTCAAATGCGATTCCGAGGTCGAAGCCACCTTCAATCACAGCCTTAGAAAGGCCGTCCATATGTGTCGAGCCGCAGTTATTATTGATATTAATGCCGTTCGGCTGATCGTTTATGATTTCAAACTCCATAGGGAAATGCGAAAAAAGCTGTCTCGCCGTAGTGCTTGACGCCCCGTTAGCGCAGTCTATTACAGCTCTTAGTCCTCTTATACCGCCCTCGGCACAGCCTGCGACGTGATTAATATAGGCATCTGCAAGCCTGCTGCCCTCGTTGATGACACGGCCGATATCTTCGTTTTTAACGCGCGGAGGCTCTTCTGCCGACAAAATAAAATCCTCGATTTCATTTTCGAGAGCTTCGGAGAGCTTAAAGCCCTGAGAGTCGAATATTTTAATTCCGTTATATTCATAAGGATTGTGAGACGCGGAAATCACGATGCCTGCGTCTGCGCCGGCGCTTACCGTTATGTATGCAACCGCCGGGGTCGGTACAACGCCGAGCGGTATTACATCGGCTCCTGCCGAGCAAAGGCCCGAGGTCAAAGCCGCCTCTAGCATATCGGAGGAAATGCGCGTGTCCTTTCCTATAGTAAATACCGGTCTTCCCTTTTTTGCCTTGGCGAGTACGGCAGCCGCCGCCTGACCTACATGAAATGCCAAAACTGCGTCAAGCTCCTTGTTAGCCACGCCTCTGATTCCGTCGGTTCCGAATAATCTTCCCATTTATACCACCCAAAAAAGTATTTAATTATAAGTAACTTTTAACTCCGGGAGCCGCTGATTTTATCGCATCGGATGGATGAGCAAGAGAAATTTTTGTCAGTTCGTCAAAAAAACGCAGGCAATACTTTGTGTATTAACGAGGCTTTTTTGGCGAAATGGCGGAAATTAATCTGCTCAGCCGCCGAATGTCGATTTAATCAGAGGTTCCCTAAACTATATATCAAGCTTCTGCTGGCCCAGAAACTCGAGTCCCAAATGCTCGTATGCACGCCTTGTGACGCATCTGCCCCTCGGCGTCCTTGTAATAAAGCCCTGCTGAAGCAGGAAGGGCTCGTAAACATCCTCAAGCGTGATGGTCTCCTCGTTTATCGTCGCGGCGAGGGTTTCAAGGCCCACAGGGCCGCCGGAGTAGTTATCGATTATGCTCATGAGCATTCGCCTGTCAACCGCATCAAGTCCGACACGGTCAATCTCAAGCCTTGTAAGCGCATCGTCCGCAACCTCGGACGTAATTATCCCATCCGCTAGCACCTGCGCGAAATCGCGCACGCGGCGAAGCAGTCTGTTTGCTATACGGGGTGTTCCTCGGCTGCGCGAGGCAAGCTCCATGGCGCCCGCAGGCTCAATTCCAATTCCGAGAATACCGGCGCTGCGTTCGATAATTCTTCGAAGCTCGTCGGTGTTATAAAGCTCAAGGCGCTCGATTACACCGAATCTGTCCCTGAGCGGAGCTGTAAGCTGTCCGGAGCGTGTCGTCGCACCTATCAGCGTAAACTTCTTAAGGTCTAGGCGGATAGAGCTGGCCGATGGCCCCTTGCCCATAATTATATCGAGGCAATAGTCCTCCATCGCGGGATAGAGTATCTCCTCAACCGCCCTGTTAAGCCGATGTATCTCGTCTACAAACAGTATATCGTTCTGGTCGAGGTTTGTGAGCAGCGCCGCGAGATCTCCGGGCTTCTCTATAGCGGGGCCGGAAGTAATGTGCATCTTTACTCCCATTTCGTTCGCTATTATAGACGCGAGAGTCGTCTTTCCAAGTCCCGGGGGGCCGTGAAGAAGGACATGGTCCAGAGGCTCACAGCGCCTTTTGGCCGCCTCAATGTAGATTGAAAGATTAGTCTTGGCCTTCTCCTGACCGACATACTCGCCCAGGGTTTTCGGGCGCAGAGAGCCCTCGCTCTCGTCCCCCGATATCATTGAAGTCGAAACAATGGACTCCTCGAGCCCTCCGGTAAAATCGATTGCCATCGGCATTCGCCTCACTTCAGCATTTTTTTAAGTGCCTGCCTGATAATTTCCTCAAGCGCCAAATCCATTTGAAGCCCGCTTAGCGCTGACGATATCTCGGACTGCGTATAGCCGAGAACAGCAAGCGCGGAGGCAGCATCTGTAGCCTTTGACAGCGATACTCCGCCTGCGCTGGGAGCCATACTCCCCGCCGGAAATTCAAACGCGTCCTTAGCGAGCTTGTCCTTTAGCTCCAGAATAATCCTCTGCGCCAGCTTCTTGCCGATTCCGGGAGCCGAGGTCAAAGACTTTTCGTTGTTAGTTATTACGGAAGCCGCAAAGCCCTCGGGCGTATTGGATGACAGAATCGAAAGCGCGGCTTTAGGCCCGACGCCCGTAACGCCTATGAGCATTTCGAAGCTGCGGCGCTCGCTTTCTGTAAAAAATCCGTAGATATCAAAGGCGTCCTCCCTTATATGGCAATAGGTATAGAGCTTAGCCTTTTCGTTCAGATTAAGATTTGATATAGAGTATGCGGTCGTATGGCAGGCGTAGCCTACGCCGCCGCAGTCAATTATCGCGAGATAGGGCTCGATATGCGAAACCGTTCCGTTTAAATAGTAGAACATGCTTTGTCTCCCCTGTCTATATTCAGTAGTGAGGTCGCGCTTCTCGCGTGGCACAAGGCGATTGCCAGCGCGTCCGCCGCGTCGTCCGGCTTTGGTACGGCTTCAAGCTTTAAAAGCCGCTTAACCATATCCATTACCTGCTTTTTTTGAGCGCGGCCGTAGCCCGCTATCGACTGCTTGACCTGCAAGGGTGTGTATTCGAACATCGGTACGCCGCTGTTTACACCGGCAAGCAGCAGAACACCCCTGCCGTGTGAAACCGAAATGCCCGTTTTGAGGTTTGTGTTAAAAAACAGCTGCTCAATAGCTATCGCGTCCGGCTTAAAGGTATCGATAAGCGATAGCGTATCATTATATATCTGCCTGAGACGTTCCGAAAGCCGCTCCTGCGGCGAGGTGGTAATCACGCCGTATTGAATAAGGCGCGGAGAGCCTTTATCAGAACTTATTATCCCAAATCCCACGGTTGCAATACCGGGGTCAAGTCCCAAAATTACCATTCCGGCACCGCCTTTCAATAACCTTAAGTTTAACACAATTCAGTATATAAAAGCAAACAAAACATAAGACCTGTAGACTGCCATGCATAATAAAAAACAGGGCGCGAATGTCCCTGCAGTTGACAGACCATAAAGCCCCCTCGCAGGGCTATAAAAATACATTTTTCCGGCGGCATGTACGTCGGAAAAATACCACAGCCCGCGCAAATCGTGCGTGACCGGGGGTATCGCGGCGCTAGCCGCGTATCTAGGGGGCATTGGATGCCCCCTGGAGCGTGTCGCTTAGACACGCAGAAAAAGCAGGGACTAGCGTACCCTGCTTTTTGTGTTAATTATGCTCTGGGGTGTGCGCGGTTATATACGTCCTTCAGCTTGTTTTTGACGAGCTGAGTATAGATTTGTGTTGAGGATATGTCCGCGTGACCCAGCATTTCCTGTATCGAGCGAAGGTCGGCGCCGTTTTCAAGCAGATGCGCCGCAAAGGAGTGCCTCAGAGTATGGGGGGTGATGTCCTTTTCTATATGCGCCAGCTCCTGATAGTGCTTTATGATCTTCCAGAAGCCCTGACGAGACATCTTCTCTCCGCTGATATTTACAAAAACAGCCTTTTCGTTGGGATCTGCCACAAGCTGCGGTCTTGCGTGTTCTATGTAAGCGCCGAGAGCGCGGATTGCGACGGGATACATCGGGATAAAGCGCTCCTTACCCTTGCTCTCACACCTTATAATGCCGGCGGCAAGATTGATATCGCGCTCCTCCAGGTCTATAAGCTCGCTGACTCGAATGCCGGTAGCGTAAAGAAGCTCAAGCATGGCCTTGTCGCGGTAGCCCTTCGCGTCCTTAAGCTCAGGCTGATCGAGCAGCTTTTCGACCTCGGAACCGGTAAGTATCTCCGGAAGCTTTTTCTGCTGCTTATCGGGAACGATGTTGTCTGCAGGATTGCCGCGTATAACTCCCTTTAAGTCCAGATAGCCGTAAAAGCACTTGAGTGAGGCAATGGAGCGCGAAACGGTGGATACCGATTTTCCGTTCCTTTTCATCCACTGGACATATTCCTCCACCTGCTTTTGTCTGACATCCGGCAGGGAGCTGATTTTTTCGTGCTCCGTAAATCTTGCAAACTGGGAAATATCGCGTATGTAGGAAAGAAGTGTGTTCTTGGATACCTGCTTTTCATCACAAAGGTATCGCTCGAAATTATTAATGCAGACTGAGTTGGTCAACAAATTCACTTCCAATCCGGTTTCACAAATTTCCCGCCACCGCAGACGCAAGAAGCGGTGAGATATAAGCGTCAATCAAGGCGGCTATTATTAGCGCCGCTGAGCAGACAGCACAGCGGTTAAAATACTCTTTTCTGTATATGCTGGAGGCCGCGCTTCGTCTCAATATCCTTCCGGCGAGAGAATAGGAAGCCTCAAAGGCCTGCAGCGTGACTATAAAAAAACACGGCAGCGTTATCAGAGAAGGCAGTCCCAAAAGCGCGAGAGCAACAGTGAAGCCTTCGCTGCCAAGCGCAGTCATCACGGAGGCCGCCGCGAAGGAAACGGCAAAACCGCGAAGAAAGGACAGCAAGGGCAGAAATATAAAGCCAATTGCGGAAAAGCCCAGCAAAACAGCTATTATATGAAAAAGAAAAGCTTTAGCGAGAGAGTCAAGAAAGCCCCCGGGCTCATACAGACCGCTTTGAAGCGATAAAAAAAAGCCCTTTAAAACGGCGCTTTGCTCCCCGGGTATATCGGACGCTGAAATGACGCCGATAAGTGTCCCGAAAAAGAAAAAAGCGGCGCAAAGCAGCAGACCAATCATATTGACCCGCTGCGCATAATTAAATCTGCCGTTAAGTCTTATGTTCAAAATACTCACCCCGTACAGAATATGGACAGGGAGTTTTTTTATGACAGCTTGACTTAAGATTTCTTAAATAATATATTACAACATAATCAAATAAATCAAGCAAAAAAATAATTATTTTAAATTTTTGTATATTATGTCAATATATTATGTAAATTTAATTATGTCAACCTGCAAAACCAAACAAAGCGCCGCACATAGCAGTACAGCGCTTTATCGCAATATTTTGTACATATTTTTTCAAGAGGTACTAGATATCGAATAAGTATGCTGTATTATGTCAACGCTAAGAAATGATTGCGTAGTGTATACCGCATGTTGACTGAAAGCAACATTTGTATAATTTTACCGTCTTCTTCTCCCGGGCACCGCGCAGAGCAGACTGCCCGCTACCCCTCCGAGCAGTATCGCTATCAATATTGCGGGGGTGAGCTTTCCCGCTATCATTCCGCTTCCGCTGAAAACCGCGAGAATAAATGTCAGCAAAAACATAACTATCCCCGACCCTATTCCCGTAACAAGCCTTTTCCCCTTTTGTCTCTTTGAAGCTGTAAACGAGCCGACTATTCCTCCGATACCGCAGGCCAGAACCGTTGCTTCCCGCATAAGACTTTCCGGAAACCTTCCGGCGGAAGTCAGTATCGCAAGCAGCAATAGCAGTACGATTGCCGAAACCAGACCGGTTATCCCGCCCACCGCCGTGTTTAAAACGGCATTCGGGCCGTATTTTTTACTCTCGTTTTTTCGCATAAAAGCCCCTCCCTGCTAAAGAATGTTTGTACCACATTCTTATTCACGGGAGGGGCGATAAATACGCACTATTTAGATTTTAAGACAACTTTTATCCAAAGATCAATTATTATTTCTTGGCCTTGGGATCAAAGCCGGCTTTTGTTGAAATTCCCCACTTCTGAACCTGAATACGGACGCGGTCCTCTCCGGTTTCAAAGGTGACAAGATCGCCGTCTACGCCGCAGACCTTACCGACCATACCGCCGATTGTGGTAATTTCGTCGCCGAGTGAAAGTTCGTTTCTCATCTGCGCAATATTGTTCTTCTTCTTCTTGTCGGATCTGATCATGACAAAATAGAGAACGGCGCAGGCGGCAATCATAATAATTAGCTGGGTATAATCCATAAATTTAACCTCCTAAATTGTGTGGACAACTTCCATAATGCAAAAATTATATATGCTGGGGAAACAAATATCAAGTACTTTATAAACGGTTGGCGAGTTTTTTCGAATAATTGGCTCTAAATTCGGCGAAATCGCCGAACTCCAGCTCATATCGGATTTTCTCCATAAGCTTATTGTAGAAATAGAGATTGTGAATAACCGAATGCCTCATGGCCAGCATTTCCTCTGACTTAAACAGGTGGCGGAGATATGCTCTCGAGTATCGCCGGCAGACGGGGCAGTCGCAGGTCGGGTCTATCGGCAGCGAATCTTCGGCGTACTTCTCGTTTCTGATATTAATTACGCCCTCCCAGGTATAGAGCCTGCCGTGCCTGCCGTTTCTGGCCGGCATAACACAGTCGAAGAAATCCACCCCCCTATACACGCTCTCGATAATGTTCGAAGGCGTTCCGACTCCCATCAGGTATCTGGGCTTGTCCTTAGGCATGTGCTCTTCAACGCACTCAATAGTTTCGTACATCTCCTCCGCAGTCTCGCCTACAGCCAGACCGCCGATGGCGTAGCCCGGAAGGTCAAGCTCAGCAATTTTTCTCATGTGCTCGCAGCGAAGATCCTTGAAGGTCGCGCCCTGATTTATACCGAACAGCATCTGCCCGGGGTTGACGGCATCCTCTTCCCTATTTAGCCTTTCAAGCTCGTCCCTGCAGCGTATAAGCCACCGATAGGTGCGCTCGCAGGAATTCTTCACATAGTCATAAGGAGAGGGTATCTCTATGCACTCGTCAAACGCCATCGCAATATCCGAGCCAAGATAGGACTGAATCCTCATACTGTCCTCGGGGCTCATAAATATGTGCCTGCCGTCGACGTGAGAATTAAACTTTACGCCTTCCTCCGTAACCTTTCTGAGGTTAGACAGAGAGTAAATCTGAAAGCCGCCGCTGTCCGTAAGTATCGGGCCCTGCCAGTCCATAAATTTATGCAGTCCGCCCTGTCGCTTTATAAGCTCCTCACCGGGTCTGACATGCAGGTGGTATGTGTTGGAAAGCTCCACCTGACATCCTATGCGCTCCAGGTCCTCGGACGAGAGCGCGCCCTTTATCGCGGCCTGAGTGCCTACATTCATAAAAACAGGGGTCTGGATAACGCCGTGCGGCGTTTCAAAGGAGCCCCTGCGTGCTTTTCCCTGAGTTTTTATAAGTTCAAACATTAATTCACCTTTTCGCTGTAGTTTAGAGATAATAAGTGGGCGCCATCCTCTGGCGCAAGCCATGAACTCGGAGGTGTTGCCTCATATAATTATTGTCGCGTCGCCGAAGCTGAAAAACCTGTAGCGCTCGCGTATAGCCTCTTCGTAAGCGTGAAGGACATTCTCTCTTCCGGCGAGAGCGGACACAAGCATAATGAGCGTGCTCTCGGGCAGATGAAAATTCGTAACAAGGGCGTCGATACATTTAAACTTATAACCGGGATAAATAAAAATATTCGTCCATCCGGAGTATTCCGACAAGAGCCCGTTTTCATCAGACCTCGATTCAAGCGTACGGCAAGAGGTCGTGCCGCAGGAGATAATCCTGCCGCCCTGCTGCTTCGCCCTGTTTATTTTCTCTGCTGCTTCCTTCGTAATCGTGCAGTATTCGGCGTGCATTTCGTGCTCTTCAATCTCCTCGGACTTTACAGGCCGAAAGGTGCCGAGCCCGACGTGAAGAGTTATATAGGCTATAATAACGCCCTTGTCCTCAAGCTCCTTCAAAAGCTCCTTAGTGAAGTGCAGACCCGCTGTAGGCGCGGCGGCAGAACCGATCTCCCTTGAAAACACCGTCTGGTAACGCTCCGAGTCTTCAAGCTCTTCCTTTATATAAGGAGGCAGAGGCATTTTTCCGAGTCTCTCCAAAACCTCAAGGAATATGCCTTCAAATTCAAACTCTATGAGCCTGTTCCCGCCCCGAACGACTCCAACTACGGTAGCCGTGAGTTCCCCTCCGCCGAAAATGAGCTTTGTACCCGGCTCGGTTTTTCTGCCCGGGCGCGTCAGACACTCCCATACACGGTTTCCTGTATCCCTTAAAAGCACGACCTCGACAGCTCCTCCGGTAATGCGCTTTCCGAAAAGTCTGGCTGGAAGAACTCTTGAATCATTTAAAACGAGGCAGTCTCCGGGATTCAAAAGCTTTGGAAGATCAAAAAAATGCAGATGCTCGGTTTTGCCCGTAGCCTTGTCTATTCGCAGAAGTCTCGATTGGTCGCGCTGAGAAATAGGCGTCTGGGCTATAAGTTCTTCTGGAAGGTCAAAGTAAAAGTCGCTTGTTTTCATCCTATAGTAACTCCGGTAAAGTAATATTTTATTATATCCTCATAGTTTTTCCCTGCGAGCGCCATAGCCTTGGCGCCGTACTGGCTCATTCCGACGTTGTGACCCCAGCCTGAACCCTTAACCGTGAACGTGGTACCGGTCTGATTGCTTCCGCTGCCGTATGGGTTTATGGTCTTTATGCCGCTGCCGGTCATGACCGATACACTGCCTCCGATTACGGCAACCTTAGAAGTGCTTCCGTCTCCTCCAATGGCGTAGGCGGACGAAATGCTGTCAAGTGAATTCGATTTATTGTTTATGTATAGGCCTGTCACGGTACTCGAGGAGCCGGAAATCGAAAAACGCTGGCTGTGCGTATACTTGCCGTACTTTGAGCTGTAGAGTATATCACCCGCCTCCTGCTTTGAAACAGTAACGGTGTTTTTTCCGTCGCTGAAGGCGAGCGAGTAAATATTGCCGACGGCGGTATAGGTAGGCGTGACGGAGGTCACGGTTCCGATCGTATAGCCGCTGCTGTTTAGGATATCGGTTATTTCCGCAGCGCTGTATGTATAGGTCCAGCTGTTGTAGCCTGTGTCAATGGAAGTATCGTAATCGTCGAACTTTGCGACGAGGTAAGGCAGCTTTTCAGTCCAGACATTTTCGCAGGCCTCGGTAGCGCCTCCGTTCGAGGAGTAGAAAAAGGTTTCGCAGGGGTAACCGTTATATAGCACATACTTCCCTGCCGTGGCGTCCACCGCGGAGTCAGTAACCGCTGTCGTGGTATTTCTGCCATAATAAACCTGGCAGCACGGCCCGTTGCAGACGTCAAAGCCGCTGTGCGAATTGATGTTCATAGCCGCGTAGGTTCTGGCGCACATTGCCTGAGCCTTAAGCGCCTCGCTCGGCCAGGACGGAGACATTTCGGCTGGGATCACGCCCTTTACATAGTCTTCAATATCAACAACGTTTACAACCTGCAGCGTCCCCCCGGATAAGGCTGTAATTTCAAAGCCTCCGTAGTATCTGAAGCCCTTGCACCAGGTCTCGCATTTCAAGCCTTTCTGTATAGGCATGATGCCTATGGGCCCCTTTTCAGCCGTATTCTGCTGGTATAAAACGGCATTTGATGAGGAATCCATTACAACAGTATTGCCGCTGGCAAAAATAAATATGTATAAAGACTTTGAATTCCATCCGGCGTCCGAGACCTTGACGAACTTCCTCGAGGAATCGAAGTATCCGAAATTAAACCCTTCCCCGATCTCGTTAAGCAGTATTACATCCTCGACGTCGCTTCCGTTGCTTTCAAAGCAAATACCGACCTTCAAAGTAGTGACTGCGTTTGTATATGCACTCGCCTTTGTCATTCCAAAAACAACAAGCAGAAATGAAGTAAGCAAAAACAATATTGGACGTAGTGATAATCTTATTCTCTTTGTCATTATCTTTTCCCCGTTTTGTATAATTTGCGGTATGTAAACCTTTGCGGCCAATATATTTTTGCAAATAAAACATATTGACACCGTGAAAATAGCGTGATAATATGACCTAAAATAATTGCAGCGTAGAGGTGCGACCGATATTAGTAGTTACGGTGAGGGGTCCGAAACCCAATGAACCGCAACAAAAGGGCAGGTCGCCGAAGTACAGCCGTTTTCGGAGTCGGGTGTGCTGGTTTTCAGGTTAAGAGCCTGACGACTGTCATCTTATCGGATGGAGAGCTAACTGCTTTTGAAATATAAACCCCTTGCAATCACAAGGGACATTATATTACAAAATCAGCTGGTTTTACAACCCGCTGATTATTTATTTTATAGTTTTTTTAACCAAAGCAACACCGCACAATTTACGGCTAAAGCCTTAAGCACGCGCTTGCTTGCTAATTTCCCGGCAAATTGTCTAAAAATGCTCGGCAATACACAAAGTATCCCCTGCGCTTTTTAGCCAATTTGACAAAAAATTTGACTGCGCAATCCCGCACTTAAAATTGTGTGGTGTTGCTTATTTACCGCAGACAATTTCATTATTATTGAGAATATTATGCTATGGAGGAAGAAACATGAAAAAGTACAGAGTAGGAGTTATCGGCGGCACAGGAATGGTTGGACAGCGTTTTGTATCGCTTATGGAGAACCATCCCTGGTTTGAGCTTAAGGTTATCGCGGCAAGTCCCCGCAGCGCAGGAAAAACCTATGAAGCAGCGGTAGGCTCCCGCTGGGCGCTTGAGACCCCGATGCCCGAGGAATCCAAAAATATTATCGTTAAGGACGCCGAAACCGACGCCGAGGCCATTGCCGCCGAAGTAGACTTCGTATTTTCCGCAGTGGATATGAAAAAAGACGAGATAAAAGCTCTTGAAGAAAAATACGCAAAGCTTGAGTGCCCGGTTGTTTCTAACAACAGCGCGCACCGCTGGACTTCGGATGTTCCTATGATCGTTCCCGAAATCAATCCTGAGCATGCGGAGGTAATCGATGCGCAGCGCAAACGCCTAGGCACAAAGCGCGGCTTCATCGCCGTCAAATCTAACTGCTCACTTCAGAGCTATATCCCGGCGCTCCATCCCCTGCAGAGCTTTGGCATCGACAAGGTGCTCGTCTGCACCTATCAGGCCATATCTGGCGCGGGAAAAACTTTCGACAGCTGGCCTGAAATGGTAGACAACGTCATCCCCTACATCGGCGGCGAGGAAGAGAAATCCGAGCGCGAGCCGATGAAGCTCTGGGGCAAGGTCGAAAACGGCGTTATCGTAAATGCCGACTCCCCTTCCATAACCGCACAGTGCATCAGAGTTGCAGCTACCAACGGTCACATGGCGGCAGTTTTCGTTTCTTTTAAAGAGAAGCCAACTCAGGAGGAGATTCTAAAGCTTTGGAAATCCTTCTCCGGCAGAGCACAGGAGCTCGACCTCCCCACCGCGCCCAAGCAGTTCCTGCACTACTTTGAAGAGGATAACCGTCCGCAGACCAAGCTTGACAGAAACCTTGAAAACGGCATGGCGGTTTCCATCGGACGACTTCGTCCGGACAGTCAGTACGATTACAAGTTCGTATGCCTTTCCCACAACACGTTAAGAGGCGCGGCCGGCGGAGCTGTACTGCTCGCGGAGCTGCTCTGCGCCGAAAACTACATTTAACTTATAACTTAACATCTGGAGGTAATATAAATGAAGACACCTGTTTTTACCGGCTGCGGAGTTGCCATAGTCACGCCGTTCAAGGACGGCAAGGTAAACTTCGAAAAGCTCGGAGAGCTCATCGATTTTCAGATAGCCGGAGGCACCTCCTCCATTATAATCTGCGGTACCACGGGCGAGAGCGCCACCCAGTCTCTTGAGGAGCATGCCGCAACCGTTGACTACTGCGTAAAGCATGTAAATCACCGCGTTCCGGTCATTGCCGGAGCCGGCAGCAACGATACCGAGGCTTCAAAGTACCTCTGCAAGAGCGCGGAGGCTTCGGGCGCTGACGGACTTCTCATCGTCACCCCTTACTACAACAAGGCCACTCAAAAGGGTCTTATCAAGCATTACACGACCCTCGCCGACTGCGTAAACATCCCCATTATTCTTTATAACGTACCAGCCCGTACCGGCTGCGGCTTTACGGCCGAAACATATTTCGAGCTTTCAAAGCATCCGAACATTAACGGCGTCAAGGAGGCTTCGAGCAACTATACTCTTATTAACGAAGCTATGGCTCTTTGCGGCGACGACCTCTACTTCTGGAGCGGAAACGACGACGAGGCTGTCTGCATGATGTCCCTCGGCGCCAAGGGCGTAATTTCCGTCCTCGCAAACATCCTTCCCGAGGTAACCGCAAAAATCTGCGACCTCTGCCTTAAGGAGGACTACGCGGCGGCGCGTAAGTTCCACCTTCCTTATGTACATCTTATGAACTCTATGTTCTATGAGGTCAACCCCATTCCCATCAAGACGGCGATGAACCTTCTCGGCATGGACGCAGGCGAGCTTCGTCTCCCCCTTTGCGAAATGGAGCCCCAGAATCTTGAGAAGCTTAAGAAGGCCATGCGTGCCAAGGGACTTAACGTATAATATCGCTTAGAACTCAGCGGTGTTACCTTAAAAAATACCTAGGAAAGAGTGAGCCTAATGCTTAAGCTTATTATATCCGGATGCAATGGACGCATGGGGCAGGCGCTTGCCGCAGCCTGCCGCGCGGACGACGGCGTGACCGTTGTTGCCGGCCTTGACATCAACGCCGTAAAGCTCTCAGATTTTCCGGTCTACTCAGACCCGATGGAATTCGGCGGAAGCGCAGACGTTGTCGTTGATTTCTCAAATCCTGCCGCCCTGCCCTCCCTGCTGTCCTACTGCCTCGGGCGTTCCCTGCCTTTGGTCATCTGCACAACGGGATATTCCGAAGATCAGCTCGCGATGATTGAAAGCGCCGCAAAAACTATTCCCGTTTTCAGATCTGCCAACATGTCTATCGGCATCAATCTGCTTATGGGTCTTGTTAAAAAGGCCGCCGAGGCCCTTGGTGAGGATTTCGATATCGAGATAGTAGAGCGTCACCACAACAAGAAGATTGATGCACCGAGCGGCACGGCACTTATGCTTGCCGACGCCGCGGCCGAAGGCCTTGCAAGCTCGCCTGAATACATTTACGAGCGAAACAGTGTAAGAAAAGAGCGCGGTAAAAACGAAATCGGAATCTCCGCTGTTCGCGGCGGAACAATTCCGGGTGAGCATGAGGTCATCTTCGCCGGCAGCAACGAGGTTATCGAGTTCAAGCACACTATCTATTCCCGCGAGGTGCTCGCCTCAGGCGCGGTCAGAGCCGCGAAGTACCTGAAGGATCAGATTGAGCCCCGAATTTACAACATGACCGACGTTTTGTTCGGCAAATAGCAAAGCATCTAGTGGGTATCCAATACCCCCTAGATACGCGGCTTAGGCCGCGATACCCCCGGTCGCGCACGAATGCGCGGGCTGAGGTATTTTTCCAAGAAATGAATTCTCGGAAAAATAGATTTCTACTTCCCTGCTAGGGAGTTTTTTGACAGTCTGAAATACCGGGCGGCATCACCGCCCGGTCATATTTTTTCTTTCCATCCCACGAAATGGAAATTGCTTTACAGGCACCATATACCTGTAAAGCAATTGCGCTTTACGCAAAAGAACCGCAGGTTAAACTGCGGTTCTTTTAATTATTTACTTCTTAACTATCGGTAGCCAGACCTCGCATTTGTAGTCCTTTGAATACTGGTCGCCTTCGGGGTATACCTCTATATCCGGCGCATTCGCGTATTCGTATCCCGAGTTCGGCAGCCACTCTGTAGCAATGCGCTTTTGCAGAGTCTGCATCGCTTCGGGCATAGCTCCGACACATTCAAATTTAGCCCAGAGGCATTCAGGAATCGTGTATTCATCCATATCCTCTGGCGCTTTCTTGTCAGTCGCTACGGCGATAAAGTAGTCAAAATCCTTGAAGCATTCCGTACTTACGCCAAGTACACCGACAGGCTCTTTGTTCAAAAGCTCGCACATGCGAGGAATTGCGCCGCTTTTCATGACCTCCTGCCAAAACAGGGGTACGTTTTTAAATGCTTCCTCAACGTCTCCGCTAAAATGTTTCTTGCGTCCTACAATTCTGAACGCGTCCTTCTTTTCTATCCTGTAATTCATTTCCG
>CAYQMY010000024.1:0-11796 GCA_964418735.1 uncultured Oscillospiraceae bacterium
GCTCCTCCTCCATATTACCCTCAGCGCCCACAAAGAGGAATTCGGATTCGGGCAGCAGCTCCTTCAGCCTTCCCGCAACGGCGATTGCGGGATTTATGTGTCCCGCGGTACCTCCGCAGGTAAATAGAAATCTCATCTAACCCGCCCTTTTTATTGGAATTTCACGCGATATCCCGAGAATGATGCCCATTTCAGCCAGCTGCAATACAAGCGCTGAGCCTCCGGCGCTGAAAAAAGGCAGCGAAATACCTGTACAGGGAATCAGATTCGTTACAACGGCAACGTTAAGAAATACCTGAAAGAACAGCAGAGTTGTTGTTCCGGCTGCTACCATCATTGAATATCTATCCTTTGCGTGCAGGGCTATCCAATAGCCTCGGATTATAAGCAGCGCAAAGAGTACAAGAATAAGCATTGCACCTATGTAACCAAGCTCCTCACATACCACCGAAAAGATATAGTCATTGTGTTCCTCGGGAAGGTACATATACTTCTGTCTGCTCTGCCCGAGTCCGACGCCTAAAAGTCCGCCGGAGCCGACAGCGTATAGTGACTGTATTATCTGAAAGCCGTCTCCGAGGGGATCGGAAAAGGGGTCTCTCCAAATCTTTATTCTGTCGATGGCGTACCCGAACTGTGAGAGGAGAATCACTCCGCCTGCAAGAACTACTATGCCCAGCATCACGAACCACTTGAGCTGTGTTCCGCCGAGGTACATCATAACGGCACCAATGGCGAGTATGATTATTGACGCCGAAATATGCGGCTCGAGCATCAGTAGCCCGACTATTATGCCGAGTATCGCTGCGAAGGGCAGCACTCCGTATTTGAAGGTTTTCATTTTTTCCTTAAAGCGGCAGGATAGCGTCGCAAAGGAGAGTATTACCGCGATTTTCGCAAGCTCGGAGGGCTGGAAGGTTGTGATTCCGAGATCTATCCAGCGCCTTGCTCCGCCCTCGTCCATACCGACAAAGGGAACGGCTGCAAGGAGAAGCAGGGCTGCGCCCAGAAGCAGCATTGAAAATCTGCTGATAAAGTTTACGTTTATTCGGGAAATAACCAGCATAGCCAAAATGCCAAGAGCCGAAAAAAGCACCTGCTTTACAAAATACTTTGTCGGGTTCCCCGATTCGTAATACGCCCTCGCGAAGCTTGCAGAGAGCAGCATTATTAGGCCTATGCCAAGAATTATCATCGTAATGAGAAGAAAGGTCATGTCGATTGAGCCCTGCGCTTGCTCCTTCTTCCTCTTGTTATCCTCCGTATAGTCGTCGGCGGATTTCACTTTGTCCGCGTTAAAATCTCTTGCGTATAATTCCTCGTATTTTGCCATTAATCCGCCTCCTTTTATGGCCGAATGTCATAATCCGTATCGCTTTGCAACCGCGGCAAAGGAAATTATCGCGAAAATCAGCGATACCGCTGTAAACACAAAGAAAAGCTTTTTTTCGCTCCAGCCGCACATTTCAAGGTGATGGTGGAGCGGTGCCATCTTAAAAATCCGCTTGCCGTGGGTAAGCTTGAAATAGAAAATCTGAATGATATCAGACAGCGTTTCTATGACGTACACAATGCCCACGGGCAGGAGTATAAGCGGCATATCGAGAGCGAAGGCGAGCGCGCTTATCGCGCCGCCGAGAAAAAGCGCTCCGGTATCGCCCATAAAGACCTTTGCGGGGTTGAAGTTAAAAAAGAGAAATGCCACAAGTCCGCCAAGCAGAGCCGCCGCGAATATGGCGACAGAGGAGCTGTGCCACGCGATAGCGACCGCGGTAAAAAACAGCGCTACGGGGATTGTTACGCCCGTCACAAGGCCGTCTACGCCGTCGGTGATATTGACTGCGTTGACTGTCCCGACTATTATGAAAGCCGAAAAAATGAGATACACAGGCTCGGAAACCGGTATGCTTGTTCCGACAAAGGGTATATAGATATTCGGAGTCAAAAATCCGAAATAGCGCAGCAGCAGGACGAAAGCGATTGAAACAATTACCTGCAAAAGCAGCTTTTGCAGAGCCGTAAGTCCGAGATTTTGCTTCTTTTTTAGCTTTTCAAAGTCGTCAAGAAAGCCGACTGCCGCAAACAGAATCGCGAAGGCGAGCAGAAATAAGTGCCCGAATTCGCCCTTTTCAGACTCCATAAGGCCCACGCCGACCGAGGCGACGGTTATGCCGATTACAAACAAAAGACCGCCCATTGTCGGCGTGCCTTCCTTGGACATATGCCAAACCGGTCCATCCCTTTTTATGCTTTGCCCGGCCTTGACTTTTTTTAAATACGGTACCAGAAATGCTCCCGCAACAGCGCTCACTGCCGCCGAAACGGCAAATGACAACAAAACAGTTATCATTGGTTAAAAACTCCCTACGTTTACTTTTTCTTGCCTGCGAAATACTCGGCGATGACTTCCCTCTCGTCCTGATGTATCTTTCCGGTGGCTATCACCTGATAGTTCTCATGGCCCTTGCCCGCGAGGACGATGATATCATCGGTTTTGGCATGGGAAAGCGCCCAGCGTACGGCCTCCGGCCTGTCGGCGATTCTTTTGAACGGCGTTTTAAAGCCACGCATTCCCTCTACTACTTCATCGATAATTTCTTCAGGATCTTCACTTCGGGGATTATCCGAGCTTACTATGACATAGTCCGCAAGCTCCGCCGCGATGCGCCCCATCTTCGGTCTTTTGCCCGTGTCACGCTCTCCGCCGCAGCCGAAAACCACGAGAATACGCGCCTTGGCAAAGCCCCTGACGGTTTTGAGAATCTTCTCAAGAGCGTCGGGAGAGTGGGCGTAGTCGATTATGACCGTGTAATCCGCGTCTACGGGCACCACCTCGGCTCTTCCCTTTACCCCGCTGCACTCCTTAAGAGCGGCGGAAATTTGAGGAAGGCTAAGCCCCAATTCCTCGCAGCAGGCGATTGTGGCGAGGGCGTTATAGACCGAGAACATACCGGGGATATGCAGCTCCATACGCTGAATTTTTCCGATTGCGACGGCGCAGAAATCCACACGCGATTCCTTGAGCTTAATATCCTTCGCGACCAGGTCAGCCTGGTCGTTTTTTGCGGAATAGGTTTTGACGGGATACTTTGCATACTCCGCCATATAGGGCCCGACGGGATCGTCAAGATTTATTACCGCTTTTTCGGAAATATCGAAGAGCTTCGCCTTCGCGTCACGGTAGGCTTCCATTGTAACATGGAAGTCAAGATGATCTTGTGTAAGATTTGTAAACACTCCGACATCAAAGCGCAGTCCTTCTACTCTGCCTGTCATTAAGGAGTGTGAGGATACCTCCATAACGGCGTATTTGCAGCCGCAGTCGACCATTTCACTGAAGAGCTTATGCAGGTCATAGGACTCGGGAGTCGTGCGCTCGGCCTCGTAGACCTTGTCGCCGACTATGTTCTCGTTAGTGCCGATAAGGCCCGCTTTTTCACCGGTTGCCTTTTCGATAACGCTTTTTATCAGGTGGGTTACGGTTGTCTTTCCGTTTGTTCCTGTAACACCGATAAGCTTAAGCTTTTTTGCCGGATGTCCGAAGTGATTTGCGGAGATTAGCGCCAGTGCAAGCCGAGAATCGCGCACAAGCACATAAGGCACCTCTATTTCGGGCTTTTTCTGGCATACAACAACCGATGCTCCGTTAGATGCGGCGCTTTCTATATATTTATGTCCGTCGGTGACATAGCCCTCGACCGCGATAAACGCCATCCCGGGCTTTATTGCTCTGGAATCATAGCCGATGTCTGAAATCTCCGTTTCGAGGTCGGCGGTGCTCTCCAGTATTTCAATGTTCGACAGTAATTCGTTAAGTTTCATCTTTTCCTCCACTCTTTTGTAAGACGCGCTTTGTGCAATTACCCTCTTGTTTCCATGATCGAGGTGTCGCTTTCGACAAGCGTTACCTCTATTACCGTGCCGTATGCAACCTGCGCTCCCGATGCCAGTGATTGTGACGAGACAACTATAGTCGAGGATGAGGCCGAGGGCGCAACGCCTGTGGTTCTAAGGTACAGTCCCGCGGCTTCAAGTGCGCTCTTGGCCTGAGAGTAAGTCCTTCCGTAAAGGTTAGGCACGGAAACCTGCGCCTCCGGCTTTGCTTCACCCGCGTAAATTATGACCTCGGTGCCCATGATTACCGATACGTTTCCTGCCGGAACCTGATCCGTTACTGTTGCGCCGCTTCCGATGACTCTCACCGCGAAGCCGCTTCCCTCAAGAGAGGACTTGGCGTCCGCAACGCTCATGTTCTTGACTGCCGGAACAGTGACGTTTCTTGATGCCAGCTCGTCTTCGGAGTAAACGGGGGCTATGCCGAGATACGGAAGCGAGTCAGCAAAAATTCTTCCGACGGCGGGCGCTGCCATTATTCCGCCGCTTATATAGATGCCGCTGGCAGGGTCGGGGGTGTCAAGGATTACGAGTACCGCTATTTCGGGATCGTTAGCCGGCGCAAAGCCGACGAAGGAGACGATATAATCGTCGGAGCCCTGACCGATTTTCTCCGAGGTCGCGGTCTTTCCGGCGATTCTGTAACCGGCGACATAGGCGTTGGCGCCCGTGCTTTCTCCGCCGTTTACGACCGTTTCGAGTATCTCGCAGACCTTCTTGGAGGTCTCGGCGCTTATTACCTGCCTGATTGCCGTCGGTTCGTTTGCCATCACTATATTGTTGTTCTGGTCTGTGATTTTAGAAACTATATAGGGCTTCATAAGCTTGCCGCCGTTCGAGACAGCGCTTATTCCCGTAATCAGCTGAAGCGGAGTGATATTGAAGGTCTGCCCGAAGGAGGCGGCTGCAAGCTGAGACTTGTTTTCCTCGTCCTCAAATACTTCCTTTTCCCACCACAGGCTTTGCCCCTCGCCGTAGAGGTCGATCTTGGTTTTTTCAAAGAAGCCGAAGGCCTCCATGTAATCGTAAAACTTTTCGGCGCCTATCATAAGCCCAATGTTGACGAAGGCAACGTTGCAGGAGTGCTGGACCGCCTCGGCCAGAGTCTGCGAGCCGTGTCCGGCGGACTTCCAGCAATGAACGGGCGTGTCGCGTCCGGGAACCGCAACGGTGCCTCCGCAGAAGAAGGTGCTGTTGTCGTTTACAAGCCCTTCCTCGAGCGCTATAGCGAGCGTAAAGGACTTAAAGGTTGAGCCCGGCTCATAGGTATCGCTTATGATTCTGTTTCGTCTCTGGCTTATCTGAGCCTCTGCAAGCTTTTTGAGATAATCCTCGCCGGTGAGCCCCTTGAGCTTCTCCTGCGCCTTCTCGCTGATTTTCTGATAGTCGTTGGGGTCATAGTTCTCTATGCTCGCCATGCCGAGTATCGCGCCGGTATTGACGTTCATTACGATGCCCATTCCGCCGTTTTTAATCGAATAATCCGCGATAGCCTGCTGAATATGCTTTTCCAGATAATACTGTATGTTGCTGTCGATAGTGAGTACAACATTGTTGCCGTTTGCGGCGTCCACATAGTCCTCAAATTTTGTGTAGAGCATACTGGTTCCGTTTGAGGTTGTAGCCCTTACGATTCTGCCGCTTGTGCCCTGAAGGTAATCGTCATACTTTGCCTCTATGCCCTCAAGGCCGATATTGTCGGTTCCGACAAAGCCTATAATTTGCGACGCAAGGCTGCTGTAGGGGTAGTATCTCTTTGTATCAACCTCAAGATGTACGCTTTTAAGCTTATTCTTGTTTTTAAACTCGCGAACCTTATCAGCGGTTTCCTGTTCAACCTTTCTCGCGATGGTCTTATACCAAGAGCCGGTATCCTTCCACTTTTCCATTATGCTGTTGTAGTCTAAACCGAGTATTTCAGACAGGCCCTTCGCGATAAATTCCGGGTCCTCATTGTAGGTTTTCAGTTCCGCGGGGCTTATGAAAATGGTCTCGACGCTGGCGCTCATGGCCAGCACCTTCATGTTGGCATCGTAAATAGTTCCCCTTGACGCCGAAACCGTCGTTTCTCGCAGCTGCTGCTCAACAGCGCGCTGCTCGTAAAAATCATGCTTAGTTATCTGAATCCTGTACAAATGCACAGCCATAACCAAAAATGCAGCTATGCCGCACACTATTACCAGGCTAAGTGTGCGGCGCTGTGTCTGAACATTTGCTTTCTGAATAAATTTACTGTTTTTTGATGCCATGCCGATGTCTCCCCATTCGTCCTATGCCTGCTTATATTTTGATTATATTATACCTCTCATTTAAAATATTCCACAACACGGGACAAAAAGGTGTTGATGCTTTTAAACACATTCGTATTGTTGTCCGCGCCTTTAATTATTACCGCCTTGTCGGGAGTCGAGCCGTTAAGGTAGTACACCCTGCCGCTGCTCGAGGGAATCATGCCGAGCTGGTTTACTGCGTATTGCTCAACCTTGTCGAGCTCAAAAACGCGCTCGTACTGTATCTTAAGCTTGGCTTCCTCGTTCTGAAGCTCGGCTATATGGTCTTGCACCTCTGAGGCCTCCGCAGAAAGGGCGGCGAGCTGAACGTTTCCCATCAGCACAAGAACGAGCATAAGAGCGGCGGTAAGAAGACCCAACACGCCGAAGGGCGCGATCCTCTGCTTCGCGGCCGCCTTTTTCTTCGGGCGAACAGCAACCTTTACCTCTTCCCTTTTTTGCCTTTTGGGCTTTGCGGCGGGAGCTTCCTCATAATCAAATTCAGGCTGAGCAACCCTTCCCATATCATAGGCAAGGCTGCCATAAGTAGCGCTTGCGTATTTCATTGTCCTGGCTTCACCTGCATACATAATTATAACCATTCCTTTCGCATTTCCCTGAGCACACTTGCTTAAAGTCTTTCCGCTATCCTGAGCTTCGCGCTTCTAGCGCGAGGGTTTTCGTCGAGTTCCTGAGCGTCGGCCGTTACAGGCTTTTTTGTCAGAATTTTGAGTCTTGGCTTAAAGCCGCATACACACACCGGAAAGTCCTTGGGGCATGTGCAGCCGTTTTCCTCGGACTGCATAGCGACCTTGACCAGTCTGTCCTCCAGCGAGTGGAAGCTGATAACCAGCAACCTGCCCCCTGTATTGAGCTTATCCACCGAGTCGGACAGCATGTCCGAAACCGCGCCGAGCTCGTCATTTACCGCGATGCGTATTGCCTGGAAGCTTCTTTTCGCCGGATGCTGCTTTTCTCGCAGCGCCGCTGCCGGCATTGATGATCTTATAATATCCACAAGCTGTAGTGTGGTTTCTATCGGTCTTTCGGAGCGGCGCTTTACTATGTTTGAGGCTATGCGAGGTGCGTAGCGCTCTTCTCCGTATTCAAAAACTATCTTTTTTAGCTTTTGTTCATCCCATTTGTTGACGACATCGTAAGCGCTGAGTGACGAGCCCGAGTCCATTCGCATATCAAGGGGAGCGTCCGCCATATAAGAGAAGCCCCTGCCCGCGTCATCGAGCTGCGGTGAGGATACGCCGAGGTCAAAAAGCATTCCGTCTACCTTATCAACATTGAGCTCGTTTAAAATCTGTTTTACATCTCTGAAATTGCCGTGAACAAATGTAATCTTGTCCTTATACGCAGCCATTTTCTCAGATGATTCACGTATTGCCGTTTCGTCGCGGTCGATTGCGATTAATCTTCCGCCCTCAAGCTGCTTCACGATCTCCATCGAGTGCCCCGCCCTCCCGAGCGTACCGTCAAGGTATATCCCGTTCGGCTTTATTGCAAGCCCTTCGATGCACTCTCTGAGCAATACAGGTTTGTGAAGCTGTTCCAAATTTCCGTCCTCCGAACTATCAGAATCCAAGTTCCTCTATAGCCGCCGCGATGTTTTCCTTTGTAAGCTCTTCCTCTTCCTGAGCCGCCCACTTGTCCGAATCCCAGATCTCCGCGTGATTGGAGACACCGATTATTGTTACGTCCTTCTTAAGCCCCACATAGTCGCGCAGCTTCTGCGGCAGTAGTATTCTGCCCTGTCCGTCCAGCTCGCAGCAGGCGGCGTTTACGAACAGCTGGCGCATTCTACGGGACTGTGAGCTTGGCAGCGAATCAAACTTCGCCTTAATTACGTTCCAGTGCTCCATGGAGTAGGCCGAAAGGCAGTCGTCAATGGAAATCGTAACGTAAAATGTGCTCCCAAGCTTTTCGCGGAGCTTTGATGGAATAGCGAGACGACCTTTAGCGTCCAGCGTGTGCTGATATTCACCTGTCATTTCGCTCCACCTCCGCTCTTTTCATGGGATTTTAAAACACTTTACACCATTTCTCCCCACTTATGTTCTTATTATAGTGTCTAGCCCCCCAAAATGCAATAGCTCAGGCGAATTTTTTATCATCTAAAACGCGCGTTTTTCCTGTGTTTTTTGGTATTTTCCGTTACTTCGAACACTTGTTCGCTTCAATTGGTTAAAGTGTGGTAGCTTTACCCACTCTCAGGATTTGCTTAATTTGTGCAAAAGAAAAAGCCGACCACAACATATAGTTATGGTCGGCTAAATCATCTATTTATATTCAATTTTTATCGATTTTCGGTTTTAAGACACTCGGTCATGGTATACAAAAGTTGTTTAAAAATTTCTGCCTTTTGTACAATAAGATTTTATAGTTTTTTCTCTTTAGATGCTACGGCGGCGGCTATAAAACCCGAAAAAAGCGGGTGCGCGCGGTTCGGGCGGCTCTTGAACTCGGGGTGAAACTGTACTCCGACGTAAAAATCGTTGCCTGGGATTTCGATTGTCTCAACTATCCGCTCGTCAGGAGAGGTGCCGCTTATATTGAGACCTGCTTTAACCATCTCTTCCCTGTAATCGTTATTAAACTCGTAGCGGTGGCGGTGGCGCTCCCCTATCATCGAGGTCTTGTAGCACCGCTCCATCATTGAGCCGCTCTTTATCTTACAGGGGTAGTTGCCAAGTCTCATCGTGCCGCCCTTGTTTATTTCGTCGTTCTGGTCGGGCATGAAGTCTATAACCTTATTCTTTGTATCCGTGTCGAACTCTCCGGAATTTGCGTCCTTAAGACCGAGTATGCTGCGGGCATACTCGATGACAGCAATCTGCATTCCGAGACAGATTCCGAGATACGGGATGTTGTTCTCTCTGGCATATTTTGCGGCCAGTATCTTGCCCTCGATTCCTCGGTTGCCGAAGCCGCCGGGAATCAGTATGCCGTCACAGCCGCCCAGAATTTCTTCAGCTGCTTCCTCGGTAATGCACTCCGAGTCAGCCCAGAGAATATCTATTTTCGAGCCGTTCTCATAGCCCGCGTGCTGCAGGGCCTCGGCAACGGACAAATAAGCGTCGTGCAGCTTAACATACTTTCCGACAAGCGCGATCTTCACAGTTTTGCTGCGGTTCTTTATGCGCTCCAGCATGGCCTGCCAATCGGAAAGCTCCGGCTTCGGAGCGTCAATATGCAGCTCCCGGCAGACTATATCCGAAAAATGGTTTTTTTCAAGCATTATCGGCGCTTCGTATAAAACGGGAATTGTAATGTTCTCAATTACGCAGTCGGGCTTTACATTGCAGAACAGCGAAATCTTTTGCCTTATATCCTCGTCTATCGGCTCGTCGCTGCGCATTACGATTATGTCGGGGGAAATACCGGTAGACTGAAGCTCCTTAACCGAGTGCTGTGTCGGCTTTGACTTGTGCTCGCCCGAGCTTTTTATATAGGGCACCAGCGTTACATGTATGAAAATGCAGTTGTCCTTGCCCCTTTCGAGGGAGACCTGACGTATGGCCTCAAGGAAGGGCTGGCTTTCGATGTCGCCCGTGGTGCCGCCTATTTCGGTGATAACTATGTCTGCATTTGTTTTGTCGCCGACGCTGTAAATGAACTCCTTTATCTCATTGGTGATATGAGGTATAACCTGTACGGTCTTGCCGAGATATTCCCCGCGGCGTTCCTTGTTCAGTACGTTCCAATACACCTTACCGGTGGTAAGATTTGAAAACTGGTTCAGATCTTCATCAATAAACCTTTCGTAGTGTCCGAGATCGAGGTCGGTTTCCGCACCGTCCTCCGTCACAAATACTTCGCCGTGCTGATAAGGGCTCATTGTGCCCGGATCCACATTTATATAGGGATCCAGCTTTTGCGCCGCGACCTTCAGTCCCCTGGCCTTCAGAAGGCGCCCGAGCGATGCTGCCGTTATTCCCTTTCCAAGTCCCGAAACGACACCGCCCGTAACAAAAATATACTTCGTCATCTTCCCATACTCCTCTAATCCTCGTACATCTTCAATATTTTCTCTGCAATCTCCACTTTAGTGGCGCGCATATCCATTGCCTGCTTTTCAATGTAGCGGTGAGCCGCCGCTTCAGTCATGTTCAGGTATTGTATAAGCGTGCACTTCGCTCTGTTTACTATTTTTATCTCGTCTATTTTGCTGCGAAGCTTGGCGTTTTCCATCTCTATACGCTTTTGCCGCTCCTGCTTTGCCGTCATAAGAGACAGCGCCTGATGAAACAGGCTGGCATTAAGGGGCTTTGCTATTGTCATAACGCCAAAGGGCTCCATCCGGCTGCTAAGCTCGTCAAAAATCTCGCTCTTGGCAATCAGAATAATGCCGGAAGCAGAATTTTCAGCGGCATAGAGAGCCAGTTCATGACCGAATTCATCGGTAAGGGGTGAGTTTATAATAACCGCGTCGTAGCTTCCGTTTATAAGACTGCGTCTTGCCTCCCCAGCATTTTTCACAACCGTGACGGAGGTGAACTTCGAGGGGTCAAGATACTTCATAAGAACGTCCGCTCCCTTATCGGAGCTTGAAACTACCAGCGCAGTACATGAGGGTTTAAGCAACGCCATGTAACATCCGCCTCCTTTCAGGACTGCCCCAAGCTATCTGTCTTTGTATGCTTTAATGATCTTTTCTGAGATAACGGACGTTATAAAGCTGCTCTTTTCGGCAGCCGCAATCGCTTCTGAAAGGCTTTCGGGAAGCTTTTTGAGCTTTTCCAAAACGTTTTCTGGAGCGGTAAAGACATTTATATTCAGTGGCTCCACGGGTTTAAGTCCCCTGCTTATGCCGTCCATTCCGGCATCTATCAGAAGTGTATAGGCCAGATAGGGATTAGCCATGCAGTCAGGCGAGCGCAGCTCGATTCTGGAATACTCACCTGCTGCTGCGGGAATCCGGATTAACTGAGAACGGTTCTCCGGCGACCAGGTGACATACTTCGGGGCCTTAAAGCCGCCGAGGCGCTCATAGGACTCGAGAACCGGGTTCAAAAACGCGGTCATTTCAACTATATGCTCCATAATACCGGCCATAAAGCTCATCTGAAGGCCTTGCTCCGCCTCCGCCTCGCCGAGCCTTCGTACAGACATGTTTATATGCATTCCGTTTCCGGCGCAGTCCTTAAGCGGCTTCGGCGCAAAGGAGGCATGCAGGCCGTTGCGCTCAGCAATTGTCCGCACAACGGACCTGTAGGTGGTCACGTTGTCGGCGGAGGAAAGCGCACCACTGTACTTGAAGTCTATTTCGTTCTGACCGGGGCCCTCCTCGTGGTGGGAGCTTTCAAAGGGTATGCCCATCTCCTCAAGCGTCAGGCAGATTTCGCGCCTTACGTTCTCGCCCTTGTCGGCCGGGGTGATATCCATATATCCGCCGCGGTCAAGGGGCTCGTTTGTAGGCTCCCCATTTTCTCCGGTTTTAAAGAGATAGAACTCGCATTCGGCACCGAAAAAGCAATTATAGCCTGCACTTTTCACCTTCGCCACCGTATTTTTCAGAAGCTGTCTGCCGTCAAGCTCAAAGGGTCTGCCGTCCGGATAGCGAATATCGCAGTAAAGACGGACAACTCTGCCGTGAGTAGGACGCCAGGGCAGCACCGAAAAG
>CAYQMY010000024.1:11806-14135 GCA_964418735.1 uncultured Oscillospiraceae bacterium
CCTTGATAGCGGAGGCGTCAAAGGAAATACCCATTTCACAGGCACGGGTAAGCTCGGAAGCCATAATCGAGATATTCTTCTGAGTTCCAAAAATATCGCAGAACGCGAGACGCACGAATTTTACATCATTGTCGTTAACATACTCTATTACATCGCTTGCCGTCCGAAACATGATATCCCCTCTTTTTCGTAAATTGTGGTAAAGAACACGATATAACATCAATAGGGGGTATAAAAATACCCCCTATAGTCTGGCTCACATGTAAGGATTATACAACATTTAATTGTAGCAGTAAAGCTGTTTATAGGGATTTTTTGAATTTGGAGTCAGAACATAGAACTGTTTTGACATTACCCTTGCTTTATCGGCCCCGAACTTCTCGCAATATGAATCTATGTGAGGCATTATTTCCTGAAGATCCGCATCCGTCGCTTTCTGTGCCACTACCTGCGAGGGCAGATCGTCGGGAAGCCTGTCGGTGCGAATAAAAATCTTGCCGCCGTGCATCCCCGTTCCGCAGAAATCGCCCACGGGTACGCCGTCACAGTTAAGTCCGAGAACTATGATATAGCCGCCTGCCTGATACTCTCCGAGAAAGCTGCCGCAGCTTCCGCCGACGACAAGCACCGGAATTTTATCCAGAGAGGCCTTCATATGTATTCCGGCGCGATAGCCTGCGTTGTCGCGCACATAGATAACGCCTCCGCGCATGGAGTAGCCGACCGTATCTCCCGTATTTCCGTGAATGGTTATAGAGCCTTTGTTCATTGTGTTTCCGGTGGCGTCCTGAGTGTTTCCGTAAACGGTGATATCTCCTCCGTCAAGGTAGGCCCCGAGGTCGTTTCCCGGTATTCCTTTAATAATGATGTCGCCCGCGCCGGCTCCGCAGCCGACATAGCGCTCGCCCATTACTTGTACAGCGTTATTCATACTTCTCCCCCCAAAAGAGATTTGCGCTCCTTCTTTGCAAAGGCCATCAGCTGGGGCTTATCCTTGATAAGCTCAAAGTCGATGGTGTCAAGGGGCGTCTTTTCACGGATAAGCGAGGTGTAGATTCCGGCTCTCGCGACGTCTCCTATGAGTATAAAGCCCTTGAGCATATTGTCCTTGGTAAAAAGCGCCTTATAGTTTTCACCGTCCGCCTTAATATAGGCTTCGCCCTCGTAAACGCCGGCAGTGATTATGTGCAGGCCGCAAAAGCCGATGGCATTCATTGCTATGGCCTTATCGTAGACAGCTTCGCCGCCGGCCATGTTAACTCCCGCGGTAAGGCCCTGCATGTAGGCGTTCGGCAAAAGCGCAAGAATTCTCACATCGCCGAGCGCGGAGTCAAAGCTCTCGCTGCAGTCGCCGCCGGAATATACATTATTAATACTGGTAGCGCACTTTTCGTCCGTGCAGATGCCCTTATTCACCTTGCCGCCGCAGTCGGAGACAAGCGAGGTGTTGGGGCGAACGCCGACGGCCATGACAAGCGCGTCAAATTTTACGGTCTTTCCGCTTTTAAGTATAGCAGAGTTCTCTGTAAACTCCGCAGAGCTGTCGTCAAGGATAAACTTAACGCCGTTTTTTTCAAGGTGCTTCTGCACAGCGGCGGCGCCATCGGCATTGAGTATACTGGGGAGAATCTGCGGCGCCATGTCGACTACAGTTATGGATCTTACCTTTCCGATAAGGCACTCGGCACACTTTAGACCGATAAGTCCCGCGCCCAGTATCATAACCTCGGAATCTGGCGTCAGCATAGCCTCAAGCGCCCTCGCGTCGTCAAGCGACATGAAGGTGACCTTGTTTTCGACCTTATCGCAGCCTGCAATGGGCGGAACAAAGGGTCTTGAGCCGGTGGCGACCATAAGCTTGTCGTAGGCAATTTCTGAGCCGTCGTCAAGTGTGACCTTCTTTTTGTCGGGGCTGATTTTAGTAACGCTGCGCCCGAACATCGTCTTGCAGGAATTCTGCTCGTAAAAGCTGTCGGAGCGATACTTCATGCGCTCTGCATCCGTTTTGCCCATGAGCAGGTAGGATATGAGCGGTCTCGAATATGTGTGGTGGGGCTCGTTTGAAATGAGAAGTATTTCCCCTTCCTTATCAGCCTCTCTTATTCCCTCAACACAGCCGACAGCAGCGGCTGAGTTGCCGATTATAACATACTTCATCGCTCTTACCTCTCTTCAAAGACTATCGCGGCATTCGGGCAGTTTCTCGCGCAGTTCGGAGTTCCGCCCTCGTTTTCAATGCAAAGCTCGCACTTCTGCATGACGCCTTTTGGCGAGGGCAGAATCGCACCGTAGGGGCAGACGAGCACGCAGGTATAGCAGCCGACGCACT
>CAYQMY010000025.1:0-8188 GCA_964418735.1 uncultured Oscillospiraceae bacterium
ATCAACGGAGCGCTCAAAAAGCTTCAGGAGAACGGCACACTTAAGAACATAATCGACGGCTACATCAACGGTGGAAGCTACAAATACAAATCCCCCGACAACGTCAGCCGCACCAAGGGCCAGCTCATAATGGCGACTAACGCATACTTCCCGCCTTACGAGTTCTACAAGGACAACAAGGTTGTCGGCGTTGACCCCGACATCGCGCTCGCGATTTGCGACCTCCTTGGCTATACTCTTAAGATTGAGGACACCGAGTTTGACTCCATAATCACTGGTGTTCAGTCCGGCAAGTACACCTTCGGCATGGCCGGCATGAGCATAACTGAAGACAGACTCAAGAGCATTGATTTCACAACTAACTATGCAGCCTCAAAGCAGGTCATCATAGTACGCAGCAAATAAATTCGGTTGCGAAAAAAGAGGCGGCTGACATTCAATCATGCTCAGCCGCCTCTTTAGGTAATCACTGATTACTTAGTTAATAAAGGAAAAACATATATGAATCTATTTGACGATATCATTACGACTTTTATCGATATCAAAACAACGTTTATATCGACTTTTATCGAGGATAACCGCTGGCAATACCTTGTGAACGGCTTGGGAGTCACTCTTGAGGTGACCTTCTTTGCACTGCTGCTCGGTATCGTGCTTGGCTTTATCGTCGCCATAATACGTTCTACGAATCAGAAGACTGGAAAGCTCAAAATCCTTAACGTTTTCTGCAAAATTTACATCACCGTGATACGCGGCACGCCTGTGGCCATACAGCTGCTTATCATTTACTTTGTTGTATTCGCTACTTATAACATAAGCAAGGTTTTCGTTGCAATTATCGCCTTTGGCTTCAATTCCGGTGCTTATGTGGCTGAAATCGTTCGCGCCGGCATTATGTCGGTTGACGAGGGCCAGATGGAGGCGGGGCGTAGCCTTGGCTTCAATTACATACAGACAATGCGGCATATTATCATGCCCCAGGCCTTTAAAAACGTTCTTCCCGCACTTGGCAACGAGTTTATCGTTCTGCTCAAGGAAACGTCGATTTCCAGCATGATAGCCCTTCAGGATTTAACAAGAGGCGGCGATATCATACGCGGAATTACTTTTCAGGCTTTCATGCCGCTTATTGCGGTTGCGATTATTTATCTTGTGATTGTTATGATACTGTCCTACTTTGTCGGACGTCTTGAGAGGAGGCTGCGTAACAGTGACCACTGATACACTTATAAAAGTTGACGGCCTTAAAAAGCATTTTGGAGCTCTCAAAGCCCTCGACGGCGTGTCTGTAGATATAAAAAAGGGCGACGTTGCCGTCGTAATCGGTCCTTCGGGCAGCGGCAAGTCAACCTTCCTTCGTTGTCTGAATCTGCTGGAGGTCCCAACAGAGGGCTCGATATTCTTTGAGGGTACTGATATCACCGACCCGAAAACGAACATCAACCTTCACCGTCAGAAGATGGGCATGGTTTTCCAGCAGTTTAACCTTTTCCCGCACATGACCGTTTTAGAGAACATGACTCTCGCCCCCATAAACCTTTTAAAGCTTAGCAAGGAAGAGGCCGAAAAAAGGGCGATGGAGCTTTTAAAGCGAGTCGGACTAGCTGACAGAGCAGGCGCCTACCCTTCCCAGCTTTCTGGCGGTCAGAAGCAGCGCATAGCCATCGTACGCTCTCTTTGCATGAACCCCGAAGTGATGCTCTTTGACGAGCCCACCTCGGCTCTCGACCCCGAAATGGTCGGAGAGGTTCTCGATGTTATGAAATCCCTCGCCCGAGAGGGCATGACCATGGTCGTGGTAACGCACGAAATGGGCTTTGCGAAGGAAGTCGGCACCCGCGTCATCTTCATGGACGGCGGCAAGATAATTGAGGAAAACTCACCGAGTGAGCTATTCGCAAACCCCAGGAGCGAAAGGCTCAAAAGCTTCCTCAAAAAGATATTGTAGCATTAAAGAAGCGCCCCTCCGAGTTTCGCGGAGGGGCATTGGCTTTGAAATCCTTGTCCTTTTGCAGTAAAACGTTTTGGCAAACTTATAACCAATTAGTTAACTAACATCTTATTTGGCTTTAAATTGGAGAATCGTCAATGGAACTAAAAGAAAATAACTCTACAATCTGGAACAGTACCTTTATATGCGTGCTCATTTGTCAGGTTTTTCTGTCTCTTTCCGGGTTTATCGTCAATCCGCTAGTCTCAAGCTACGCGTCCTTTCTTGGGGCAGGCGCTCTGCTGGTCGGTTTTGTGACCAGCCTTTACTTCGGGGTTGCTTTTGCCTTGAGGCCTTTTGCAGGCCCTGCTATGGTAATTGCTGATAAGCAGAAGCTGCTTATTCTGTCTCTCGCCCTCGGCACAATAGCAAATTTATGCTATGCGGTTTTTAACAACATACCGGCGTTCATAGCTGGCAGAGTTCTTCACGGCATACACCTCTGCGTTGTCGGCTCTCTTCTTCTGACCATCGCCAGCGACAGTCTCCCCAAGGAGCGAATGGCATCCGGTTTGGGCATTCTCGGCATTGCAGGGGCATTTTCCACGGCTATAGGCCCTTCAATCGGGCTTTCACTCAGGACCTGGGGGACCTCCCTATTTGGTGAGGTCGGCGGATACAAGACCATTTTCTTTGCCTCGTCAATTATTATTTTTCTCGGCCTGATTCCCGCCTTTATAATGAAAGTCCGCAAAAACACAAAGGAGGAGATGGCATCCGTAGGAGTCTGGTATAAAAATATCATCGCTCCCCCTGCCATTCCCTCTGCTATATGTGCAATGCTGTACAATATGTCTTATTCGCTTTACAGTGCCTATATGGTCCCCTACGCAGCTCAAAAGGGCTTCGTTGGCGTATCGCTGTACTTTACAATACAGGCGCTAGTAATGATTGTTTCCAGACCAACAGCCGGAAGATTAATTGACAAATACGGCGCATCCACCGTCGTTTACCCCAGCGCAGTTCTCTATATGGCCTCTTTTGTCCTTTTATGGAAGGCTCAGTCTATAGGCCTAGTATATGCCGCCGCAGTCTGCGCCTCTCTTGGCTACGGAACCGCCTACCCCGCTTTTCAGGCGCAATGCCTACAGTGCGTACCACGTCTTCGACGCGGCGTTGCCAGCAACACGAGCTACTGCGGAATCGACCTCGGGCTCTTTCTCGGACCTGTACTCGGCGGCGCGGTATTATCCGCCTCCGCTGGTTCTGTAAGCTCCTATTCTACGATGTACTTATTAGGAATTATACCTATTATACTCACCGCTCTTACATATACTTTTTTCAGGAAATATGTGGACGGAAAAATTCGTGAAGTCGCGCAGTGCGGAAAAGATTAGCTTTGGGGTAATAATTTTCAATGTGCACTACGTTAGACTTATAACGAAATACATATCTAACGGCTTACTTGTCTTAAATTGGGAGAATTGTAATGGAATTAAAAGCACAGAACTCTACCATCTGGAACCGCACCTTTATATCTGCTCTTATCTGTCAGGTTTTCTTGTCCCTTTCAAGCTACATCGTCAATCCGCTTGTCTCGAGCTATGCGGCTTTTCTGGGAGCTGACGTGCTGCTTGTTGGTCTTATGACAAGTCTTTATTTCGGAGTTGCTCTGGCGATGAGGCCCGTTTCCGGTCCAGCCGTAGTAATGGCGGATAAGCGAAAGCTCCTCATTATAGCCTTTTCGCTCGGCGTAGTTGTAAACCTTTGCTACGCGACTTTTAGCAACATACCCGCCTTTATTTCTGTAAGAGCGGTTCAAGGCGTGCAATTCAGCTTATTGGGCGCTCTATTAATGACCATCTCCGGCGACAGCCTGCCGAGAGAAAAGCTTGCTTCCGGCCTTGGAATTTACGGTGTAGCATCTGCGTTTTCCACTGCAGTAGGGCCCTCTATTGGCCTTGCAGTCAGATCGTGGGGCACAGCTAGGTTCGGCGCTGTCGGCGGCTACAAAGCGATATTCTACCTTGCAACCTTTCTTATGCTGATTTCTCTCGTACCTGCTTTTATGATAAAGGTTCGAAAATGCTCAAAGGAGGAAATTGCTTCCGTCGGAGTTTGGTATAAGAATATTATTGCTACGGCTGCCATACCACCCGCAGTCTGCTGTATGTTCTACAATGTGGCTTATTCACTATACACCGCATACATGGTTCCTTATGCCGCTCAGAAAGGCTTTGCCGGCATCTCGCTATACTTTACAATTCAGGCTCTGGTAATGATTGTCTCCCGCCCTGTTGCCGGACGGATAATAGACAAGCGCGGCCCCTCCTCAGTTGTTTATCCAAGCGTAGTTTTCTTTATTATCTCCTTGCTGCTATTATGGCAAGCGCAGTCTATTGGAGTTGTATACACTGCAGCCGTTTTCGCCTCACTAGGTTACGGTACAGCATATCCAGCGTTCCAATCTCAGTGTCTCCAGTGTGTTCCTCCTTTAAAGCGAGGAGTTGGAAGCAATACAAACTACATTGGTACCGACCTCGGACTGTTTTTGGGCCCGATACTCGGCGGCGTTGTAATCAAGACGTTCGCCGGCACCGGAAATTCATATTCGATAATGTATCTTTTCGCTGTTATCCCTGTTATACTTTCGGCGGTGACTTTCGCCTTATCAAACAAATACGTCTGCAGAAAAATCAACGACATTGATTACCAGGATGTCTGACGCATTCTCTTAAGCTGTATAAAAAAATCGCAGTTACTCGGTTACGAATAACTGCGATTTTTGTATGCTTACTTCATTTCGTTTTCGGCTCTCTCGTAAATCCTCTTTACCTCTTCCTTGGAAACAAGCCTTGAGAGCAGGTAAGCTATAAGTATAATTCCGGGTATGTCCACAAGAAGTCGCGTCAGGGCGAATTTTGCTCCCAGCGCTGAAATTTCAAACAGCAGCATTGGGATTTTTGTCGTCGACCATGCCCCCAGGAACACAAGAATATTCGTCAATTTGACGCCCTTCTTCATAAATACTGCCGCTATCGGAAAAGCGCCGTAGAGCGGCCCTGCCGCAGCCGAGCCCAGCAGGAAAGCGAGAACTACGCCCTTAATACCTGAGCCCTCGCCCATGTACTTCATCATCGTTTCCCTCGGCACCCAGACATCCAGAAGGCCAAGCAGAATAAATACAGGCGGAATTACGAGCAGCATTTCCTTAAGCGAAAAGCCAGTCACGCTGAGGGCCTTGAGTCCCAGCTCCCTGTTTACCAGCGTCAAAACCCCCACCGCCAACACGGCGACAAAAAACGCACTATATCTTTTAAAAAAAGGTTTCAAGCTTAACCCACCACCAATCTGATAATAGCTGCCACAAGGAACGAAAACACGAACGCAAAGATGTTTCTCAAAACCGTCAGCCTTTTTCCGAAGTACTTAATTTCAACGGGTATGGTCACCACGCCGACCATCATTAGCGTCGAAATGAAAGCGCCTATCTGCATGTATCCCGCTCCGCTCTGCAGCAGCATAGCGGCCGTCGGAAAGGCAACAAAGCCCGGTATAAGCGTAATTGCGCCAACAAGCGCCGCAAGAATTACTCCAAACCAGCCGGAATCGGCTCCTATGATTTTAGAAATAACCTCGGCGTTTAAAACTGCCAGCAGCACGCCGACTATAAGCAGAACCACCAAAAACTGTGGCAGAATGTTTTCAAACGACTTCCACGCCTTTTTAAGCGCCATTTTGGTTTTCTTCTTATCCTTGTAAAAAGACAAAATCAAAAGTATAACTGTTACGCCATACAAAATATAGTTACTCATTAAAGGCTCCCTCCCGATTTTTCAGCTCCGGCTCCCTTGCATTTGCGTCTGTTACCGCTGTGTTTTTCGCACTTGCTGCTAGAGCGGCATATTACACGCCGTCCGCCCGTGCGCTCTTCCCTATCCCCCTCGCAGGCTTCTCTCTTGATTTCGGCGAGCCTGCAAATCTCTTTTGCAAGCAAACACAGCCGCTCCCTGTCCACATCGTAGTGAGAATAGTAACCGCACTTTTCGCAGTTAACAAGTCCCGCCTCCCGCAGCACCTTGAGATGCTGTGATATCGCCGCCTCAGAAAGCTCAATCTTCTGCGCAAGCGCCCCGACGCAGTAATTTCGGCTTAGCAGAAGCCTTAATATTTCAAGCCTTGTCTCGTCCGCGATAGCCTTGAGAACCATGATATTGTCATTCACTATAGCCCCTCCTTTTATTTAAGTAAGTGCTTAATCGGATTATAACCGTGAATTTTAATTAAGTCAATACTAAATTAAAAATTCTATACCGCTCGCGTTCCTTGACATCAGGACTACATGGCTATAAAATGGAGAATATTAAATTAGATAATTTGATTTTTAATCTGATTTTAATTTTACTCAAATTGTTCTTGAAGTCTTTTCTGTTAGTATAAAGTCACAACAGAAATTTAGGAGGAAAATTAAAATGGCAACTTTGGAACAAGTAGAAAAACTACGCGAAAAAACCAGCGTGAGCTTTGAAGAAGCTAAGAGCGCTCTTGACACCTGCGGCGGCGACCTTCTGGAAGCCATCATACTTTTAGAGAAGCAGGGTAAGGTAAACGCTCCCGTCGGCGGCGGCTACTATAACAGCAGCAACAACAATTCCGGTTCAGCGGAGAAGGAACAAACCACTGGCCCAAATACATCCGGCGAAAGACGCGGCGAAAGCTTCGGTCAGCTTCTCAAAAGATTCGGCCGCTTTTGCATGAGCGTAATCAAAAAGGGCAACAGCAATCACTTTGAGGCCACCAAGGAAGGAAAGGTAATCCTTTCGATTCCTGTGACATTGCTTGTAATCGGCCTTGTATTCCTGTTCTGGATAATCCTGCCCCTGCTGCTGATCGGCCTGTTCTTCGGATACCGTTACAGCTTCCACGGCAATGAGCTCGGCAAGGAATCTGTTAACAGGGTTATGAACAAGGCATCCACCTGCGCCGATGATATCAAAAGATCTTTCAACGATAAATAATCATAAAATAAGCACTTATTAATCGACAGTCGGGGTATATATGAGTACAAAAATACTTTTAGTTGAAGATGAAGAAAAGCTGGCCCGTTTTATCGAGCTTGAGCTTTGCTATGAGGGCTATGCCGTAACCAAGGCCTTTAACGGCAGAACCGGCCTTGACCTCGCCTTATCCGGCGATTTCGATCTTATACTTCTCGACATCATGCTCCCCGAGCTTAACGGAATGGAGGTGCTGCGGCGGCTGCGCCGCGGCTCCTCCATTCCCGTATTGATGCTTACCGCTCGCGACAGCGTAACCGACAAGGTTGCGGGCCTCGATCTCGGTGCAGACGACTATATAACTAAGCCTTTCGCAATCGAAGAGCTGCTCGCCCGTATCCGCACAGCGCTCAGGAAAAACGCGGCTGCTGCTTCGGACGGCGAGGTGCTTTGCGCTCTCAGCCTTAAGCTTGACGCTAAGCGCCATACTGTCACGGTTTCGGGCGATGACGTCGAGCTTACAAAGCGTGAGTTCGACCTTCTGCATTATCTTCTTAAAAATAAAGGGCTCGTCGTAACTCGTGAGGATATCCTCGAAAAGGTCTGGGACTTCGATTTTGACGGGGGAACCAACGCCGTCGACGTTTATGTCCGTTTCCTTCGCACAAAAATCGACGAGCTTTATGACATAAAGCTGATTCATACCGTTCGCGGAGTAGGATATGTGATAAAGGATGAGTAAAAAAGAAAAAAATAAATCGTCTGAAGCTTCACGCGGCAGGTATAAGGGCTCTATCGTATATAAGCTTGGCCTAAGGCTTTTTTTCCGCTTGCTCAGCATTTTCCTGACTCTGGATATCGCGATCTGCCTTCTCACGGCGGGCGCGGCTGTTATGTACAGCGAGCGGACAGCAGCCTCGGCAGTAGAGACCGTTTTTGTCTACGGAACTTTAGACGAAAATTCTTTGGACGCTATTCGCGGCAGCGGAATAGAAATAAAAGAGTACACGCAGCACTATAGATTGCAAAGGATACCAAAATCCTTTGTAAATCTGTTTCCCGAATCCACAGCAGGGGGCGTCAGAGGATTTTGGCTGCCGGACACGGACGATATTTCGCTTCGAAACCTATTGCCCGGCCTTGTCTACAAAATCATTCTTGAGCAAAACGAGGTAATGTACGAGATAACTGTTCCGCTGGGGCAGTTTGCAGACATTTTCGTTTTCGCGTTTAAGATACTCCTCGCCTTTGAGCTTTTGAT
>CAYQMY010000025.1:8288-14100 GCA_964418735.1 uncultured Oscillospiraceae bacterium
ATGAAGGAGCTTGTGGAGCAGCTGCTTTTTCTCGCGCGCGGCGACAACAACACCATAACGCTTCAGCTTGAGAGCTTCAGCCTTGCAGACCTTGTCCGCGAGGTTGTACACGAAACCCAGATGATTGACGCGTCGCACAATTTTGACGCCCGCGTTTTTGAGGTTAACGTCTCTGCCGACAGGGGGCTTATCAAGCAGGCTCTTCGCATACTTGTGGATAACGCGATAAAATATACGCCTCCCGGAGGGCATATAACCGTCGCTGCGCGAAAGGACGGCGGCAACGCGCTGCTTTCGGTGCAGGACGACGGTATAGGCATAGTTCCCGAGGCCGTACCGAAAATCTTCGACAGGTTTTACAGGGCCGACGAGTCTCGTACCAGGGCCACCGGCGGCGCCGGTCTCGGCCTTTCTATAGCAAAGTGGATAACTCAGCGTCACAGCGGAAGCATGGAGGTTTTAAGCCGCGAGGGAATCGGAACGAGGATAACGCTGCTGCTCCCCTCCGCCGAAGCTGCGTTGTCAGTGCCGGAAGAGGCCGCAAAGCAAAAAAGACCTACTGCATAAGATACTGTAATATATGGAAATTACCCGTAAAACCAAGGCTTTTTCGCCATGTTTTTACGGGTAATTTGACATTTGCTTGAAAATATGCTATAGTTACCTCGCTAACTTAATATTGCCGTTTCCGTTGTAGCAGTTTTCTGCTTTCAAGACTTGAGCTTTAAGGTTGGAGAGCTTCTTTGGAGGCACTTCGCCCATTTTTTATGTAAAAAACCACAGAATCGGAAAGCAGTAATATTTCCTGCATAAATAATATATAAAAGGAGGCGCACGAATGAAAAAGGATATCAAGGTAGGAATCGGATTTGCAACCGGCCGCAGCGGCTTTCAGGAGGTTTTAAAGTCCTACGTCTATAACTGGAAGGAAAGCGGTCTTACGGATATTGAGCATGTAAGTCTCAACCTGTTTGTGGCTTATGACCTTAAATACTCAAAAACAAAGCCGCACCATTACAGAGGTATCCGCAAGGACGTTAGGGAGCTTATTGACGACGTTCATTTTATCGGTAGTACATATATTCAGGATGAAATAGGCGTCCTTCTTAAGAAAAACATAATAACGCCTGATGAAGCGCATCTTTTCTTCGGAAAGGGCTATGCGGCACAGCGCAACTCAATACTTTACTCTGCGATTAAAAACGGTATAGATTATCTGCTTTTTCTGGACGACGACGAGTATCCGGTGGCCGTCACAAAGAACTATGTCCTTCCCATATGGAGCGGACAGGAGGTTCTTTCGACCCACCTTGCAAATATCTGGAAGGCCGACATTACAAACGGCCATCACTGCGGTTATATCTCCCCTATTCCCTATATCGAGTTTAACGATGTTCTAAAGGAGGACGACTTCCGCCTGTTTATAAAAGCCATAAGCAACGAGGTTGTCAACTGGGAAACAATACGCTCGGTCATGAAAAACGGCGGAGTTACCTATGCGGATACAAGGGTATTGACAGAAACCGAGGTAACCGAGGTGCAGGAGGAAAACAACACTAAATTTATAACCGGAGCGAACCTCTGCATCAACCTTACCGACCACGAGAGGGTATTTCCGTTTTACAATCCTCCCGGCGCGCGCGGAGAGGACACCTTCCTCAGCACCTGTCTAAGCGAAGCCACCGTGCTGCGTGTCCCCTGCTATACCTTCCATGACGGTTTTTTAACCTACAGTCATCTGATGGACGGGGTGCTCCCAACAAGGCTCAAATACATTGAGGCTGATACGCCGGCTATCATAGAACGCTTTTATAAGGCCTGCATAGGCTGGATACGCTATAAACCGCTTTTCCTTTATATAACGCAGAGAGAAGCATACAACGAAAAAATGGAGGAAACCAGAGCGCTGCTTTCCTCAACCATAGAAAAAATCTGTTTGTATTTCGGCAAAAAGGATTTCAATAATATTATCGATGAATTTGAATATTATAACAAAAATGTCGAAAAGCATTATGAGGACTTTTTGGAAACAAAGAGAATCTGGGCGAAATTGACTAAATATCTGCGTAAATAAAGGGGATATCCATGAAAAAACCTTTGCGAAAAATTCTTGTAATACTGCTTGTCCTTGTTGTTATAGGCAGCGCCGGTTATTACTTCTTCAGCAGTTACTTTACAAATAGAGTATTGGACGAGCCTGCTGCCGCCGAAGCGCTGAAACTAATTGACCCAGCAATAACGACGGAAAAGGTTGAGGAGATTAAGGAAAGTCTTTCGGCAACGGATAAAATGTATCTGACATCGTCCATTATAGGCAAGCTTGATAAGGACATGATCTCATCGGTTACAGAAATGTCCGCTGACGGATTTTCACAGGAGGAGCTAAGTAAGGTTAAGCAAATTCTTTCACAGAAGTTCTCCGAAGAGGACATCAACAAATTAAAAGACCTCTACACAAAATACGCTAACAAGAGCTAAATTAGCAGAAAACAGGCTTCCAGAGGGTTTTGACGCCCTCTGGAAGCTTTTTCTTTTGATTTATATTAACGAGGCCTCGGCGGTCCGGGAGGGTACCATGGCGGTCCCGGAGGTCCGGGCGGTCTCGGTGGCCTCGGGGGAGGTCCGGGCGGTCTCGGCGGTCCGGGTGGTCTGGGTGGTCTGGGTGGCCCGGGCGGATACCAAGGAGGTCTCGGAGGTCTGGGCGGTCTCGGCGGATAGCAAAAGGGCGTCCAGGGAAATAGGTAGCAGAAAGGGTTTCGTCTAGGCATCTATATAGCCTCCTTCTACAACCATAATATGCGGGCTTCCGCTTTATGTTGTGGAGCGTCTCTTTCGCTTTTCCGCGCATAAGATATAAGGGTGATTTCAATAAATATGAATCCTTGCGAACTTAATGTGCTCATAACCGCTATAACGAATTACCTCTTCACTAACCTGAGCAAGGAAGACTTTGTATGCTTTAGCATTTTCCTAAACGAGCTAAGCAAATCCATGTTTACCACTTCCTTGTTCCAAGGCCTGTGCAGTAAAAAAGATGAGCACTAAAAAGCAGAGGGCGGTGCTTGTACAGAGTTGTCAAATCCGCTGCCGCCGCCGTGACCGGCAGCAGGGTCAGGACAAAGCAAAGAGCCAAAAACATACTTATCAGTTTTTTACTCATATTTGTGTTCCTCCATAGTAAATTCATTTAATATGTACGCTGGCTTTCCTGCGCCTTTTCCTACTTCACGGGGATGAAACGGAACTCCGCGTGGTTGGGGGCGTCCTCATTGTCATGCTTCCAGAGAATAATTAAGGTGCCATCGGTTTTCTTCTCGCCCGCCGCATTGAGTATCATTTCCCCGTTGTTGGCAGGGCGCATGCTGAAGATGTCGCTGCCGTTCTCACTGCGAAACGCCCACAAATATTCCTCATCCACAGCCTTAACCTGAACTCCGTTTTTCACTGCCCCTGAGATGCCGAGATACTTTCCGCTCTCAGTCTTTATGGTGAAGTAATTGCCGTTTTTATGTTTTATCTGGAATTTTTGCTTTGTGTCGGTTGTGCGAAGCTGAGCGCCGCCATCTGCGTCAAGGTAAAGATAATTGTACATGCAGCGCAGGTTATACCAGCCGTCCGAAAGCTTTTCTGACGCTCCCGAGGAAATAATATCCGTGAGTGTGTTGACATACGGCACTGTGGTGGGAAACCAGCCGCGCTGTCCGCGAATGTCATTGTCATTGGGGTCGGAGTAATCGGCAACGAGCCGAACATGCCCAGGGACAGCGGAATCGTTGTTAAAAATCACATTTTGCGCAAAGGTATATCTGCTGTTTAAAACCATCAAATTTGATACATAGGCATTTGTTGTTCTGTCCGGGTCTTGTTTTGCGTTCGGAAACTGGTAGCGCCCTGTACCGTCTGTGTTTACTACGCCCAGCATTGTATGGTCGACGTTATAGACAATCTTGTCACCGTAGATTGCATATTTCTCTGCACGTTCAGGCAGGACGCACAAGTCGTCCGTGCCGTCGATTTTCATCCGGTGCAATCCCTCCAACAAGGTTTCGTAGTAGACATACCCGTCATATACGTTGACAATATTTAGCGGTGAATTAACGGGCGAAGCGACTAATTTTGTGTCGCCGCCATCGAGGTTCATCGAATAAATTTTGCTATCCTTTGTCATATAGTAAATTCTGTCGCCGAAAATATGATAAGCGCGGTGTCCATACCCGACGTAATCGCGAATGACAGATAAATCACCTGTGTAGAGCACTTTTCGCCCGCTACCATCCAGTTCATAGCTCACAATACTGGTGTTTACCCCATTGTGCCCGTAGGTGTTCGCATAGAGCGTTCCCTTATAAATTGTAAACCTTTGTCCGTTGTCCATGGCGTCGGTAATAATCCTTCTTACACCGGAGCCGTCTAAATTCATGCTGAAAATAACTTGCTCTACAACGCTGGACGATAGAGCGCCCTCAAAAAAGACCTTGTCTCCATATACCTGCCAGTTATCCGCAATATAATCGCCATAGTCTGATACATAAGGTTCCGCCTGTCCGCCCTCCTGCACCCTAAAGCCGTGGGAATAGTACCAGCCGTCGTGATAGACCAGCTCTCCCGAATTTTGTATTGAGCCCGGCTGTGCGCCGTAATCTCTGCGGTATTGATTGTCAATAGCTTCCCCAGAGGCCAGCGGATTTCCATAATACTTCGGCAGCACATAGCGCTGACCGGTCGCTATGGAGATGGACGCGGTGCTGCTGTCGTACCCAACGCCCACATCAAGCCACTGCATAAGGTCGCGCAGCTTGACAAAGTTGTTTCCGCCTATTACATAGGTGCCGAGAGCAATATCATAATTTGATGCGCCGCTGCCGGACGCTGCCCACTTAAAGGTCGCGGTTCCGGGTGTTGCGGTCTTTGGAGCGCCGTCGCCTTGCTTTAGCTCTCCGCCTACGGGAACGTAGGACTGACCAACTGAGATTTCAACGGTATCCGTAGAGCCGTTATAGCCGATGCCAAACTTTTTGTTTGTGGAGTTAAAAGCCATGGCAAGGTCGCGCAGCTTAAAATAATTGCTACCCTCAATGGTGTAGGCTTCAAAGTCAACCTTCGTGCCGTTGATATAAACAGCGGCGTTCGTCGGTATCGCGTTTGTGTACAGCGCCACTGACGTCGAGGGCATCAGTGTCAGAGTAATAATCAGGGTGATAAAAATGCTCATAAATCTTTTTTTCATTTATTCTGCTCCTCCTTTTCACACTGTATGTTTTCCTTTGCCATCCGAAAACCCATAACCAGAGCGGGAAAGCGGTTTGTAGGTTTACGCAGAATTCGGTTATAGCCCTTAGCGGCTTCACGATAAAGCATTCGGCTGGTTTTGAGCATTCCTTCCGCAGACAGTGCCTCGGGGCAATCCATTGCCGCAAATGCCAGTTGCTCGTGCAGAATAAGCTGATTCTCAAGATCGATAAGGCCGGTTCGCTTTGCCGAAAGCTCCTTATATGCGGTTTTCAACCAGATTGTCACAAATCCGACTAAACAAATGCCCGCGATAATGCAAGCTATAAAAGTGGGCACGCGGCGTCACTCCTCCATTGTTCGTTTAGAAACAGCATAACAAAAACAACCGTCCTAAAACCGTTTTTTGCCCGAAATGTATAGATTTCGGCCTGAACGGTAATCAGCACGGTTGATGAAAAGAAAAAAGTATAGTATCATTACTTGTATGTTATTAATGGGAGGACTATGAGCGTTGAGGATTGCAATTTGCGACGATGATAATGGAGATTTGCTTCAGGTTGCTTCTCTGCTTGAAGCATAT